>JARRKW010000363.1:0-2828 GCA_037387645.1 Desulfuromonadaceae bacterium | reverse complement strand
TACTCCTGCACCGCGCTCCCCTTCGAGGTTGCAACCCTCCAGCCGTCCATCGCCTTCAGCGCGGTCCCGCCTTCCCGCTCCTTGCGCATCACGATCAAATTGGGCAAATCGATGTACGCCTCGGTGAACAGGAGATACTGCCGACGTTCCGGGGTTTCCTGAGCGGCGAAAATCATGTCGATCCGCCGATTTTTGGCCGCCTCGATGACCTCGTTCCAGGTTGCAAACGGAACCAGTTCGAACCGGCAGCCAAGTTTCCGCTCCAGCAACCGGATATAGTCAATGGAGAGCCCCTCGAATCCCTGCTCGCCTTGCAAAACCTGCGGCGGAATTACGGTAATGCCGATGCGGATGTTCCCGTCATGCAGACGGAGCCATTGCCGCTCATCCGCAGCCAACAATACCCGGTCGCCACCGTCAACCGCCATGGCCTGGTCATCCCCGGGCTGATCCGCTCCAACCGCCCAGGATACGGCGCCGGAACCGAGCAGAAGAAGGCATGTTAACCAAACCCAGGCCACCCCCGCCAAGGCCAGAGCACATATCCGTCTCAGCAATCGCCCATCCCGGAACAGCCGACCTATCCGCCTCGTCGCCCCACTCCCGGACACGACAGGGTTCCACGCCTGGTCAAACAGGATTGGCCACCGCCGATTCTCCCCGGCAGCAGCCGGCATCCGCATGCGGCCTGAATTGCGTCCCAACTTACCAGCAGCCATGTTGTTCTTACCCCTCCTTGGTACTGCCGACGGTTCTCAGCAATTACCAGAAGCGTACGCCGCATCCTTTCCACAGCATTTCACCGACTCTTTGCCAATGGCCATCACGGTGAAAAGGCCATTCTCTTGATTCAGTTTATCCGCAAACGATTTCAAGACAACCGCTCAGAATTCGTTTTCAGGTAATCCTTATTGAAAGAAGTTAAATAATATTAACCTGATGAAACGCGAAAGAAGAAGCTACGAAATGCCTTAACCAAATAGGAAAAATCCTTATCCGCGCCGGACGGGTCTCTGCCGCTCAGGGAAAGCACAAAGGAAAACAACTTCCCCTCGGACCCGGTTTCAGGTAGGATGGAAAAACTTTTGTTTTTTCTCGGCAGCGTCGCGAGATATGGATTGGATCTTGGCGATGAAGCCAACACCCTAAACGTTCTTTCAACAATCTCACGGAACATTTTCGCTTTCTTCTCAGGAGGGACCATGAAAAAATTGATTCGCGTACTTGTCGTCCTGTTGCTTTGCGCCGCGACCTGGGCCGGCGCCACCTACTTTGTCGGGGGCCGGATGCAGAAGATGTATTCTGACATGGTGGAAACCTACGGCAACATGGGACCGGTCAGCTGCGTCATTGAGAGTTACCAGCGGGACTTCCGCCAGGCCAAGGCCCGCCTGGTCATTGAACTGAAAATTCCCGCCAACCAGGCCATTGATGACCCAACCTCCCAGGTTGAAAACTTCCGAATGGTACTGGAAGAAAGCATCACCCATGGGCCACTGGTCGATTCCGGCCTGGGCCTGGCCACCATCGAGACCCGCCTGGTAGAAGTTACACCGACCGAGAATGAGCTCGCCAAGCTGCTGAATGAACTTCCCGAGTTGGCAGGGGTGCTCAATGTCACCAAAGTCGATCTCGACGGCACCATGCACGGACAGACCCAAATACCGGCCATCCACACCGTGACTGAAGATGGCAACCTCAATTGGGACGGACTACAGGCGACCACAACCTTCTCGCCGAGAAAAAAATCCTTCATCGGCACAATCGACTGCGCCGGTCTGGAAGGTGAATTTACGGATGGCCTGTTCGCCTGGGACGGGTTGAAAGGCAAGTTCGATCTGGTCGAGGCGCTGCCCCTGCTCTATCTCGGTCAAAACGATATGCAGATCGGTCAATTGAACATCACGGTGGACAATCAGGTCGATGGCGAGCAGGAAAAGGTGGAACTTAAAGGTTTCGGCATCGTCTCCGACAGCCGCATGCAGGACGGATTGGTCAGCCTGGAACAAACCCTTTCCTTCGCCGGCATTCTCGTTGACGGACAGAACTACGGTCCGGGCGAACTGACCGTTGCCATGGCCAACCTCGACGGTCAGACATTGAGTGATTTCCAGCAGAAGATCTACGCTCTCTACGGTCGGGTCGAAGTCGCCGATCCCGAGGCGCTGGTGGCGGAACTGATGCCCCTTTACACCAACATGCTGCTGCAACTGCTGGAAAAAAGTCCCCAGCTGGATATCCGTGAACTGCAGTTCACCACGCCGCACGGGAACATCTCCGGTGACCTGCAAATCAGTTACGACGGTAGCCAGGGAGCCAGTCCGGCCATCCCGAACAGCATGTTTCAGGCGGTGGCGGCCCAGGCCCAACTGGCGATTCACGAAAGCCTGGTCCGGCAGATCCTGGCCTCTCAGGTAACCGGGGAACTGCATACGGCCCGCCAACAGGGACAGATTCCCGAAACGGTCACCGACCAGGAACTCGAAAACCTGGCCGCCCAGCAGATCGATACGCAACTTGAGGCCATGCTGGCGCAGAATTACATCATTCGCGACGGTGACCTGCTCAAGACCAACGCCACTCTCAACAACGGAGAACTGTTGGTCAACGGGTTGAGCATTCCCCTGTTCCAGTAAACCAACCGTAGCGTTACCGGGCACCACTGCTCCCTCATTGCTTGAAAAGGAACTTTTATGGTGTAACCCTCATGCGCATTTTGGTCATTGAAGATCAGGAAGACATTCTGGAGAATATTGCCGACTATTTGCAACTGCACGGTTTTACCGTGGACTGCGCCCGGAACGGCCTGGGAGGACTGCATCTGGCAC
>JARRKW010000362.1:0-2828 GCA_037387645.1 Desulfuromonadaceae bacterium | reverse complement strand
AGGTCGGGCGCGCTGTGCTCCCAAAAGTCCTGGTTCAGTACGTTGCAGGGGAGTTGCAGTCGTTCTATCAAGTCCGTCAGAAAGGTTTCGGACTGTTGGGAAATAGTAAGGGAAGTTACCTGAATGCCCTGTCGTCCGGCATGCTCGGTGAAACTGCCCCAGCCGCCACCAACATCCAGGACGCGATCTCCGGGTTGCAGCCGGCAGGCGGCGATGGCAAAATCAAGTTTGCGCCGTTGGGCTGTTGCCAAGGTCTCATCATCTCTTTCGAAGACGGCTTGCGAATAACAGCGGGTCGAGTCCATGAATTTGAGATAAAAATCGTTACTGAAGTCATAGTGGCCCGCAATCGCTTCCCGGTCGGTCCGTACCCGCCCGAGGAACAATGGCGCAATCCGCTGCCACAGCGAATGTAACGGATGATGGTCTCTCAATAGCCCGCGGAGACTGGCGAACCCCAGCATGTCTCCTTTAACATCCAGGCTGCCGGCCATATAGGCTTCACAAATCTTCACCTCATCCAATTTGAGCAGGGCGGCCAGCCCCTGCCGATCCTCAACCAGAATCTTGACGGCAGGATCCCCCTTCCCCAAACGGTAGATCCGATTCCCCCATAACTGGATCTCAATGGGCAGTTTCAGCTTGTCAGATACCCGTTTTTGAATCAGTTGAAAGATTCTGTCATACCGCGTTCCCAATGAAGTCTCGGCAAATTGTCCCATCGATATTCCTTTCGAAAATTGGTGGAACTTTCTTCGAAAGCACGACAAGGCTCATGCTGAAAAATATAAATCGCAACGAACATGCCAGCGATTGTCTGCGGAAATGGTGCTCGCAAGTGGTTGATTGGGCGACAGAAAAGAAGAGTGGGGAGGGGCGGGGAAGGGTTGCGTCGAGCGGCCTGGTCGTCATATTTAACAAATCCGCCTTATTTGACGGTATCTGCGGATGCCTTGTCCTTATTGCCGGCTATTTCAGCTACCTACGCTCATCACTGCGGCGGCGATACCAACCGTCCCGATCTGGTCGAAAAACAGCATGGACGTTAATCGCTGTGCGGGTGGCCCGGGGGTCGAGCTCATGAAAAAACGGCAAGTTGAAATAATACCGTCGGGTCGCCGCATCGAAGCGCAAGCGACAGACGGGCGTTTCGAGGTCGCCGGATTCGAGGTCGTTGATAACCGACTGAAGGGCTTCAGCGTTGTCTTCTGCAAAAGGCTGTAACAGATCCCTGTAGGTTGCCAGGTTGATAGGGCCCAACCCTCAACCTGCCCCTCATATTCGGCAATTCTGTTAAATATGCCGGATGCCGCTGACGGCTTCCCCTTCACCCCGCGCCCTTCACTTTTGTTTTCCCTTTTATAATCAGCTGATTGGAGCTTGATCCGCTCAGAGGCCTTCGCTGGCACATTCGTTGCGATTTAGTATTTTAGCAAACATGAGATCTGTTCTGCTTTTTGCGCGAGCAGAGCTATGAAAAAGGGCGCCGATCGCAGACCTCAGGCTGTTCACTCACGAACAAAAGGAAAACCAAAATGTTGGGAACGATTTTAATCGTCGTCGTGGTTTTGCTGCTGCTGGGGGTTTTGCCCACCTGGCCTCACAGCCGACAGTGGGGTTACTATCCGAGTGGCGGGCTGGGTCTGATTCTGTTGATTCTACTCATTCTATTACTGCTGGGCCGGCTGTAAATTGCGAAATGTTCCGATGAAGTCGGTTTCCGCCAGCCCAAGAAGGAGATACTCAGCTCATGCCGTTAATACAGGTTGCCCTGGTTCTGATCGTGGTTGGTGTTCTGCTCTGGCTCATCAACCGATTCATTCCCATGGCGGGATCGATAAAGTCGATTCTGAATGCCGTTGTCGTCATTGCCGTGGTGATATGGCTTCTGAATATTTTTGGACTGACCCATTACCTCTCCTCGATCACTTTGGGGGAGTAAATCCTCAGCGAGGCCAAGGCCCATGATCGACGCCAGTATCAAACTGACGGTCCCCCCGGAAAAACGGAAAGAGCTCCTGCAAACGTTAAAAGCTTTGCTCGCCGCGATCCGGTGCGAGCAGGGCTGCATAAGCTGCGATTGCTATGTGGATGTTGAAGCTGAGAACGTTATTTTGTTCAAGGAACAATGGCAAACCAGTGAGGACCTGGATAGCCATCGGCGGTCCGTTCACTACCGCGTTCTGCTCGGAGCAATGAAGCTGCTCAGCCGGGAACCGGAGTTCAGTTTCAATACCATTGCCTCAACAACGGGAAAAACAACCGGCAGGGGATGAAAACCAGGGCGATTAACCGCCCTGGCGAAATGATGATGAAGTGAGAACAGCGGGGGGCCTGGGGCAGCGGTTTTCAAGTGACACAACAGTTTCAGCAGGACCATGAACGATCCATAAATGAAAAGGAGAAAGGATCATGTCGAAATTACAGCGCCTATTGAAAATCCTGGTGTGCATCGGATTGTTAACCGCCTTTATGGGATGTGCCGCGACGCAGAAAAAAGAAAGTACCGGTCAGTATATCGATAACTCCATCATCACCACCAAGGTAAAAGCGGCCATTTTTGACGAACCGACCCTGAAAACCTTGCAGATCAATGTCGAAACCTTCAAGGGGGAAGTGCAGCTAAGTGGTTTTGTCGATTCGACCCAGAGCGCCCAAAAGGCAGCAGAGATTGCCCGTAGTGTTGAGGGGGTCGTCTCGGTGAAAAACGACCTGATTGTAAAATAGCTGCGACGGACCGCCGGAACTGCCGATTTTGCTGCCCCCCTGAACCGCATCTTCATCCTGGGGAGGCAATGAACTAAGCATCAGGGCGTCCGTATAATCTG
>JARRKW010000361.1:0-2828 GCA_037387645.1 Desulfuromonadaceae bacterium | reverse complement strand
TCGGGGAGGGATCATGGAGCCACCAAACAACTGAAAAATCCAATTCAACCGCTGCTGTCGGCATGAGGCCGACCGGCGGTTTTTTATGCTGCTTCCGCCCGCTTCCCCGGCAAAACACCTCATCCCGCCAAGCAACAATTCACGCTGAACTGCCTGGAGCAGCATGAGCTAAATGATCGCAACGCAAGAAAGGCGCCGGTCGACCTCTATGGCAACCAAAGCTCTCGTATTCAAATGCGGCTGAAAAGGAGCGAAGAACATGGCACGAACCAATAAAGACAAGGCCCCAATCAGTCTGGAACAGGTCAGCTTCAAACCGATGGGCAACCCCATGCCGAGCCCCGGGGATTGGCGGGATCAGGTGTTTTACTTCCTGCTCCCCGACCGCTTCAGCAACGGCCAGGAGTCACAGGCGAATCTCTTTGACCCGAATGATCCGGCAAGGTTCAAAACGACCGACAAAAGACGCTGGATGGAGGGCGGGAAAAAATTCCAGGGCGGAACCCTCAAGGGGATAAAAAGCAAGCTGGGATACCTGAGGGATCTTGGTATCACGGCTCTCTGGCTGGGGCCGATCTGGAAACAGAGGGCCGATCTGGAAACCTATCACGGCTACGGAATTCAGAACTACCTCGATGTCGATCCGCGTTTCGGGACCCGCGATGACCTACGCAATCTCGTCAACGAAGCGCATGCCCAGGGAATTTACGTCATTCTGGACATCATCTACAACCATACCGGCAACAACTGGTTTTATGATATCAGCGGCAACGCCTGGGATATGGTGGATTACCGCTACCAGCCGCCCTACAACTTCTTCGGCTGGCGTTCGGGAAACGGCCAGCCGACCTATGCGGATTTGGTTATCGAGGACGGCATCTGGCCCAGGGAGTTTCAGAACCTGGACTGGTACACGCGGGCGGGGAAAATCGTCCACTGGGACCCGCAACCGTGGGAAAATCCGATGCATCCGGAATGTGAATTCAGGCGAGGCGATTTTTTTGATCTCAAGGACCTGGATTTGGACTGCCGTGATGATGCCATGTCGGCCATTATCGACGTCTACAAATACTGGATCGCCTTTTCCGATGCCGATGGTCTGCGGCTGGACACGGTGAAACATGCCTCCTACGAAGTCTGCAAAAATTTCTGTGGCGCCATCCACGAGTATGCCGAGTCCATCGGCAAGGAAAACTTTTTCCTCGTCGGCGAGGTGACCGGCGGTGAGCAAATGGCCAAGGATTACCTCAGTATTTTCGGCCGGAATATCGATGCGGTCCTGGATATCGGCATGGCCGCCGGCTGCCTTTCCGGGATGGTGAAAGGATTCACACCACCTGCTACCTTTTTCGACCTGTACCGGGAGGGACACGACATCCTGGGAAGCCACCGCGAGAGCGGTCGATATCACCTCTCCATCATCGACGATCACGACATGGTCGGCCGCAACAAAAAACGTTTCGCCGCGGACATGGCGGACAACATCCGTTACACCCAGGCGGCCCATGCCATCGGCACCATGCTGACCACCCTGGGCATCCCCTGTATTTACTACGGCAGTGAGCAGGCCTTCGACGGCTCAACCGCTTATCATGACGACAGTATCGAACCGCGAGACGGCAATGGAACACCGCCTTTTGAGGATCGATACATCCGGGAGTCGATGTTCGGCGGCAGCTTTGGTGCGTTTGAAACCGAGGGGTGTCATTTCTTCAATCCCGACCATCCCACCTATCAGAGGATTGCCGCCATTGCCGGGATCCGGAATCGAAAGGACAAGATCGGCCTGACCCTGCGTCGCGGACGGCAATACCTGCGGGAAATCAAACCATACGGTGAAACATTTTTTCTCCCCGCCCCCGGAGAGCTGACCGCATGGTCACGGGTCATGGACAATCAGGAAGTTCTGGTTGCCCTGAATACGCACGGAAACGAGGACCGGGGCGCCTTTGTCACCGTCGACGCCAGACTCCATCCGCCGAATTCGGTTATGAAAATCCTGTATTTGAGCATCTGGAGCGATGCCGAACTTTGCAATCCGCCGCAGCATCAGCCCGTGACCATCGAATATTTCGGGAATCGCGCCACGGTGCGGATTGATCTGCCGCCGGGCGGCATGGCGATCCTGGCGTGATCCAACTCCAACCATCCCTTTTTATCCGGATCGCCACGGAGCAGAACTGATCAAAACCGATATCACATCCGGTTCTTCTCCGTGGCCTCCGTTCGAGGGAGCAAGGAAAACGGGTAAGAGCCGCCTGGATTTTCAAAGGACGCCGGCAATCGGGAGCTTGCGCCGGCATTCGCAACCCTTCCCTTTTCCGGCCCGGCAAAACAGGCATAGACATGGGACTCTGGCCTCACCTGCTGGCTTATGTCAGCGGACTGATAAGCGCTGTATATCTCCCGACGACACCTGTTTTTCCCGGTCTGACCCTGGCGGGCGGATTGTCCTTTCTGCTGCTGCGTCGAACCAGGTTTGGCCTGCCCCTGCTGCTGCTGTTCTTCTGGGCGCTGGGCATCGCCCTGTATCACCAGGCCCTGACCCCGCCCAGCGCCCCTGCCCATATCCGCTCCTTCGTCGATGACGATTACCACCGGATTTACGGCACCGTTCTGACGGTCATTCCCCGTTACGGCGGCGGTCTATGCCTCGATCTGGAAGCCGAAACCGTTGCCGAGGGACATACCCATCGACCGGTTCTTGGGCGCCTCCGACTCTATATCGACCAGGGGAATTCGCCGGTGAGCCCGGGACAACGCATCGCCTTCCGTTCTCGTCTGCGGATTCCACAGCTTTACGGCACTCCCGGCGAATTCGATTTTCC
>JARRKW010000360.1:0-2836 GCA_037387645.1 Desulfuromonadaceae bacterium | reverse complement strand
GCAAGCGGAACTGCCGCGCTCGGCGGCGAAAAAATCCCTTCCCCGACGAACCCAGATCGCTCTGCTGCCCCAATGGCAGGACCGGATCCTGGTCCGCAGGCGCGGCCTGGATGGCATGCTGGGCGGCCTCTGGGAATTTCCCACCGGCCAGCTCAGACCGGACCAGGCACCGACCAGGGCCGCCCGCCAGCTCCTTGCCGAGCTGGGCTATGGCGGAAAAATGCAGGAACTGGGCAAGATCCGCCACAGCTACAGCCACTTCAAACTGGAAATATTCAGCTATCTGGTTCAGCTGGAACCTCCCCTGCCGATTGCCGAACGGGATGAAAACCAACAATGGCTTACCCTGGCCGAACTGGCCAAGCTGCCCCTGCACGGCGCCCATAAAAAAATTTTCGCCCGGCTTGCCCACCCGGGTTAAATCTGGCATGATGCTTTTTTTCATCCTCTCCAGGAGCCGCCCATGCCTGACACCCCCATCCTGACCGATACCGCCGCCATTGCCCGGTTTGCCGAAGAATTGGCCCGGGAAGCGGTCATCGCCGTCGATCTCGAAGCCGATTCCATGCACTGCTACCGGGAAAAGGTCTGCCTGCTGCAGTTTTCCTCGGCGGGCCGCACCGTCCTTGTCGACCCCCTGTCCGGTGCCGACCTCTCAGCCCTGCAACCGGTTCTGGCCGACCCTTCCATCCGCAAGCTGTTTCATGCCGCCGATTACGATGTCCGTTGTCTGGCCCGGGATTTTTCTTTCGAAATCCGCGGCCTGTTCGACACCATGATCGCCTGCCAGTTTCTGGGCGAAGAGAAGGTCGGTCTGGCGGATGTGCTGGGAAAATATTTCGACATTCAACTGGACAAGCAGTTTCAGCGCGCCGATTGGGCACAGCGGCCCCTAAGCGCCGAAATGATCCGCTACGCCGCCGAGGATACCCGTCATCTGCATTCACTGGCTGCCCTACTGGAAACCCGACTGCGGGAAAAAGATCGTCTGGACTGGGTCAGCGAGGAGTTTTCCCTGCTGGAGACGGCACGCTTTGCCGAACACCAGGGGCCGCTCTTTCTGCGGACCAAGGGCGCCGGCACCCTGGATCGGCGCCAGTTGGCGGTACTGGAAGAACTGCTGCAATGGCGGGAAACCGAAGCGCGGCGGCGGGACTGCCCGCCCTATAAGGTGTTCGGCGGCAAGGAATTGCTCGAACTGGCCCGTCACGCGCCCTTGAGTCTGCAGGGGCTGGTGGCCATGGAAGGGATTTCGCCGCGCCTGGTGGATCGCTACGGCAAAAAAATTCTGGCCGCGGTAAAAACGGGCCTGGAGTTGCCGAAGGACCAACTGCCGTCCTACCCCCGTACGCCTCGACCGGAAAAGGATCCGGCGGCGGACAAGCGACTGGCGGCACTGAAGGACTGGCGCAAAACCAAGGCCGAACAGCTCGAACTCGACCCCGGCGTTCTGATCAACAATGCCCTGCTGGAAACCCTGTCCCGGCAGGTTCCGCGAACCGTTCCGGAACTTGAACAGATCCCGGGTCTGAAAAACTGGCAACGGCGGGTGCTCGGTGAAGAGATCCTGGCCTTACTGCCATCCCCTCCGCAGAATAATTAAACCTTTTTGCCGGGAAACCCCGGCTCGGTCATGGGCCGGGGATCCAGAATGCTATCCAGCTCGTCCGGCGGCAGCAGCTGTTCCTGCCGGGCAAGTTCCCGCACCGTCTTACCCGTTTCCCAGGCCTGTTTGGCCAGCGCCGCCGCCCGGTCATAGCCGATGACCGGAGCCAGGGCCGTGACCAGGGCCAGGCTCTGCTCCACCAGCGATTCGCAGCGTTGCCGGTCGGCTTCCAGCCCGCGCGCACATTTAAGATCGAACTGGGTAACTCCTTTGCTCAGCAGCTCAATGGACTGCAGCAGGTTATGGGTCAACAGCGGCATCATGACATTGAGTTCGAAATTGCCGGACAGCCCCCCCAGGCTGATGGCGGCATCATTGCCGATGACCTGGGCACAGACCTGCAACAGGGCTTCGGCCATGACCGGATTCACTTTGCCGGGCATGATGGAACTTCCCGGTTGTACCGCCGGCAGGCTTAACTCGCCGAAACCACAGCGGGGACCGCTGCCGAGGAAGCGAATATCGTTGGCGATCTTGAACAGGGAGACGGCGGCGCTTTTCAGCGCGCCACTGATCATCACCACGGCGTCCCTGGCGGACTGGGCCTCGAAATGATTGGCCGCCTCGCGAAACGGCAGCCCGGTGGTTCCGGCCAAACCCCGGATGACCCGGACGGCGAACTGCGGATGGGTATTGAGTCCGGTGCCGACGGCCGTCCCCCCCAGAGGCAGCTCGAAAAGCCCTTCCCCGGCCTGTTCCAGACGGTGTATGGCCGCCGCCAGCTGCCGGGCATAGCCGGAAAACACCTGACCCAACCGAATCGGGGTGGCATCCTGCAAATGGGTGCGTCCGATTTTGACGACCGCATCGAAATCGCGGGCTTTTTCTTCGAGGGTGGCCTGCAGCGCCGCCAAAGACGGCAGCAGGCCGCGGTGCATTTCAACCACCGCGGCCAGATGCAGGGCCGTGGGAATGACGTCGTTGCTCGACTGACCTAGATTCACGTGATCGTTGGGGTGAATGGCCATCCCGGGTCTCGTTGGCGCCAACAGTTGTTCCCCCCGCCGGGCGACAACCTCAGTGGCATTCATATTGGTGCTGGTCCCGGAACCGGTCTGAAAAATATCGAGCACAAAGTGCGTATCCAGCGTCCCGAGAATCACGTCCTCGGCCGCCTCCATGATCGCCATGGCCCGATCCGCATCCAGCAATCCCAATTCCAGATTGACC
>JARRKW010000359.1:0-2852 GCA_037387645.1 Desulfuromonadaceae bacterium | reverse complement strand
CCGTGCAGGGTAACCGGCAGGACGGCAATGATCGCACCCTGGATGGCCACGGCCCGGATACAGGCGCCGAGGCGGCTGCTGCCGAGGGTAAAGAAGTTGAGCAGGATGACGGTCAGAAGGAGCAGATTGTTGATGCCGTGCATAGCAGATTCCTTGTAGCAGGGGACCGGGTGAATGTCATCGCAATAACAGAACCATGGCGAAAGCCGAGATCAGGGTGGTGCCGATGAGCACCTGAGGGACGCGGGGCAGTCGCAGGCGCGCCATGACCGATTCTACCACGCCGATCAGCACCGCCAGGGCCAGCATGCCGGCGATGAACAGCAGCAGATCAAGGAGCAGGCTGCCGCAGCTGAAGGGCAGCGCAATGCGCACCACCAGGGCGCCGAGGACGAAAAGTTTCATGGCGGCACCGTACAGGATCAGACCGAAAGCGGGACCGCTGTGATCGAGCACCATAACTTCGTGAATCATGGTCAGCTCCAGGTGGGTATTGGGATCATCGAAGGGAATGCGCGAATTCTCCACCAGCAGTACCACGAGCAGACTGACCAGGGTCAGGCCGAGGGAGGGCGCGGCGGTACTCCAGTCGGCCGCCAGTTTGGAGCCGAGCATCCCTGTCAGGGACAGGCTGCCGGACAGGCGCGCCAGGACGATCAGGCCGAACAGCAGGGTCGGTTCCGCCAGACAGGAAAAGGTGACCTCGCGGGCCGCCCCCATCCCTTCAAAGCTGGAACCGGTATCGAGGGCGGCCGAGGCGGTAAGGAAACGGGCCAGGCCGAACAGGTAGACGAACAGGATCATATCTCCGGAAAAGGAGACGGGTGCGGGCAGAGCGCCGAAAGGGAGAAGCAGCGTGGCCAGCAGTGGAACCGCCAGCCCCACCACCGGACCGGCCAGAAAAACCCAGCTGGTGGTTTCACTGAGGACCATGTCTTTGCGCAGCAGCTTCCACAGGTCGAAATAGGGTTGCAGAAACGGAGCGCCCCAGCGACCGGCGAAAAGCGCCTTGGTTTTGCCGATCACTCCAAGTAACAGCGGGGAGAGGAGCAGCAGGAGGATCAGGTGCAGCAGAATATTGCCGATCATGTCAACCTCGTAACAGGGTGGCCAGAGTCAAAAGGGTGCTCAGAACGAGCATCACGTACAACAGGTAACAGCCGCTGTTGCCGTTCTGGATGCGGGCTCGCACCCAGGTGCAAACCTTGATCGAACCACGGCAGAGGGGCAGCACCCCACGATCGAGAATGGTGTCGGGGGTATGGGTGGAGAGTTCGACCGGCTGCGCCAGGACGGTCGAAATACGCTCCCCGTGGCGGTCCGAACGCAGTCCCCAGCGGAACAGGCCTACCAACATCTCGGCGAAGGATGAGGCGGTATATTGCATGCGGTTGCCGGGAAACGCGTAGCCGCATCCCCAGGTCGGCAGGCGCGGCGTCTGCTGCCTCGCTTTTTGTTGCAGGCGCAGCAGCAATAGAGCGCTCAGCAGCACCAGGGCCAGGGCGACCCAGCCGATCATGCCGACCGGAGCGACTTCCGCAGCCAGTCGCAGGGAGACTGTTTGACCGGTCCAGGCGGTCAGGGCCCGTTCCAGCAATGGCAGTACCGCTGCCGGAAAGAGTCCGATAAGGGCGCAGCAGATCAGAAGCGCGGTCATAGGGTGCCGCATGCTTCCCGGCGCTTCGTGGGCGCCGGCCAGATCGGTGCGCGGACTGCCGAGAAAGGTGGCGCCGAAGACCTTGACAAAGCAGGCCAGGGCCAGACCGCCGATGAGGGCCAGAACCGGCGCGGCGAAAACGGCCAGCTGTTGGACCGGGGCCGTGGATTCCATGGATCGGAACAGACCGAGGTAAATGAACCATTCGCTGACAAAGCCGTTCAAGGGGGGGAGTCCCCAGATGGCGACCGCGCCGCCGAGAAAGCACAGGCCGGTCCAGGGCATGGGACGCAGCAGCCCGCCGTAGTGATCGATTTCGCGGGTGCCGGTGGCGTGGATGACCGCGCCGGCGCCGAGAAAGAGCAGGGACTTGAACAGGCCGTGATTGATGACATGGAGCAGGGCTCCGGCCAGGCCCAGACTGGTAAGCAACGGTTGGTCAAAGCTTTTGCCGAGCAGAGCGGTGCCCAGGCCGAGAGCGATGATGCCGATGTTCTCTACGCTGTGGTAGGCCAGCAGGCGTTTGATGTCATGCTGGGCAATGGCGAAAACGACGCCCATGACGCCGGAAATGGCTCCCAGTATCAGGATGGTCCAGCCCCACCAGCTCGGAGGAACGGCGAAAAAACCGCTCACCCGCACCAGGCCATAGATGCCGGTTTTGATCATGACGCCGGAGAGCAGGGCTGAAACCTGACTTGGAGCGGCGGCGTGGGCGCCGGGAAGCCAGATGTGCAGCGGCATCAGTCCCGCCTTGAAGCCGAAGCCGAGCAACGCCAGCAGGAAAATGATGGTGGCCGGGCCGGCGTCCGCAGACAGGCTTTCCGCTGCCGGAAAATCGAAGCCGCCGCTGCATTGGGCAAGAAAGATGAACAGGGCGAACAGGGCCAGGGTCCCGGCATGGGTGCAGGCCAGATAGATGAAGCCCGCCCGCCGCACTTCGATGATGTTGTCTTCGATGGTGATGAGAAAGAAACCGACCAGGGCCATGATTTCCCATCAGGCCAGAAACAGCACCCCGTTACTGGCGGTCAGTACCAGGGTCAGGGCGCCGGCCATAAAGCCGTAGAACAGGCGCAGCCTGGAACCGTTTTCCGGATGCCGGCGTTGCGGCCAGTAACCGAGGGTGTAGACGGCCCCGGTGGCGCTGACCAGATAGACCGGTAGCAGAAAGCAGGCCGACAGGCCGTCGAGG
>JARRKW010000358.1:0-2856 GCA_037387645.1 Desulfuromonadaceae bacterium | reverse complement strand
TTCCGAAGAAATGATTAAAATCTTTGGAGTTCGGAACAGGTTTTGCGATATGGTAGGCGGCTGTTGTTAGAACACCTGGTTCGAAAGGGCAAACTTCGAACACCCGGGTTGCCGTAAAACGGGGCGGAACGCATCTTTGCTGCCGCCTCCTGTAACGAAAACAGTTTTTAGGAAAAAGGGGTGCAGTATGAAAGGTTGGAGTTGGTTGTTTGGAGCGCTGTTGTTTCCCATGTTGTTGGCGACCGGTAACGCCTGGGCGGAAAAACCGGTTCGGGTGCCCGGCGAGTTGTTGGTACAGTTTGAAGTCGGCTTGCCCAAGGCCGCGATGGCCGGGGAAATGCAGCGCCATGGCGCCAGTGTGGTCGAGAGTCTGCCCCGGATCCGGGTTCATCGCCTGAAGGTCAATGAAGCCAATCGGGAGCAGGTCAAAGCCGCCTTGTCGCACAACCCCCATGTGACCTTTGTCGAGGATAACTTTATCGCCTTCTCGTCTTATATTCCCAATGACACGTCTTTTGCGAACCAGTGGCATTTACCGAAGATTTCGGCACCGGAGGGGTGGGATATCAGTACCGGATCCAGCCTTGTTCCCATCGCGATAATCGATTCTGGGGTCGATTCCAGTCATCCGGATCTGGCGGGGAAGCTGATTTCCGGTTATAACTTTTTGGGTGGCAACACCGATACCTCGGATGTGCTCGGTCATGGTACTGCAGTGGCTGGTTCCGCAGCTGCCAGTTCCAACAATAGTCTCGGGGTGGCCGGGGTGGCCTGGGACAATCCGATTATGCCTTTGGTGGTTCTCGATGCCAGTGACTATGCTTCTTATTACAACATTGCTTCCGCCATTATTTATGCCGTCGATAACGGCGCCAAGGTCATCAATATCAGTATCGGCGGTTCCAGTTCTTCTTCGACATTGCAATATGCAGTGGATTACGCTTGGAACAACGGGGCGGTTATTTTCGCCTCGGCCATGAATTACGGGACCAGTACCCCTTATTATCCCGCCGCTTGCAATCATGTGCTGGCCGTTTCCGCCACTGACAAGAACGATGCCAAAGCCAGTTTCTCCAACTATGGCTCCTGGATCGATATCGCGGCCCCCGGCTACTATATCTATACCACCAATCGTGGCGGCGGCTATGGTTACTGGAACGGGACTTCCTTTTCCTCCCCCATCGCCGCCGGTCTGGCCGGTCTGATCTGGTCGGTCAATCCGCTGCTGACCAACGAGGAGGTGGTCAATCTGCTGCAGAATAACGCCGATGATCTGGGCGCCGCCGGATTCGATGAGCTGTTCGGCTATGGCCGCATCAACGTGCTTGCCAGTCTGCAGGCCGCCCAGGAATTCGTTCCGGTTCCGGACAGCACTTCTCCGACGGTAACCCTGACTTCGCCGGGGGACAGTAGCACCATCAGTGGAACGCTTACCATCAATGCTGTCGCCAGCGATGATTCGGAAGTGGCCAAGGTCGAGCTGTATGTCAACAACCAGCTTCTGGCCACGGATGTTTCTCCGGCCTACAGTTTCAATTGGGATACCCTGACTGTGGCCGAAGGCTGGTATGTGTTGCAGGCGAAAGCTTACGACACCAGTGGGAATGTGGGACAATCCGAAAGCGTTCAGGTACTGGTCAGTAATCCGGTCGATAATCAGGCGCCCGTGGCGACTATCATCTCCCCCCTGCCGGGGGAAAGCTCAAAAAAGCTGTTCAAAATCACTGCCACGGCAACCGATAATGTCGGTGTCAGTCAACTCGATCTCTTTATCGACGGGAGCCTGGTACAGAGTGTGGCCGGAGATTTGGTGTCCTACACCTGGGTGGTTCGCAAGGCCAGTGCCGGTGCACATACCATCAGCGTCAAAGCCTATGATGCGGTGGGTCAGGTTGGTACCGATAGTATAACGGTTTATCGGTAATTTTTGCCCGTAGTTTAAAGCACCAAAGAGAAAGGCAACCGACTGATCGGTTGCCTTTCTCTTTGGGTGTGTGCCGTTTATTTTAGAATCAGCGTCTCATCCTTTGGGCAAGGCCCAATCCCAGAAGTCCCGCGCCCATGAGGAGGAGGGTGCT
This sequence comes from Desulfuromonadaceae bacterium, assembly GCA_037387645.1. Lineage (GTDB taxonomy): Bacteria > Desulfobacterota > Desulfuromonadia > Desulfuromonadales > Trichloromonadaceae > Trichloromonas. The sequence continues at coordinate 778 of JARRKW010000358.1, read as the reverse complement.
CGGTTCCGGAATGGGGTTGCCCCCGCCTCCGCCACCGCCGCCGTCGTCTTTCCAGGTCACATCGTGGGATCCCGGGTTGTTAGTCAGGTTGGTGACGATATTCGTTTTTCCTTGCGGACTGGTAACGAGGGCCATGAGGTCAAAGTGAATCCAGGCCAGATCACCCATGCCTGAAATCATGAGATTTTTGATTTCGCCGTCAAACAGCTCGCCGGGGTCCTGAAAATCGACAACCTGGTCGGCAAGGTTGGCGAAGTCTCCGATATCGAAAAACAGGAAATCGGCAACATCGGCTTTGACCGGGTCATGTTCGTTCGGGAAGTAGCTGTTGTCGGCATCCGTATAGAAGGCCAGGTCGCCGCCGAGTCTGAGGTTGGCATAGGCGTATGCCCCCCAGCCGTCGGGAACGGAGACCAGGGCGACCGCCCCATGCCCATCAAACGCAGTCGGCAATTCAAAGGTCGACCAGTCATCCCCGTCACCGTATTGCCCGCCGACATTCAGGACATTGTTCTTATACCGTCCCGCGAAGGAGATGAGAGTCCCCGAAGTGACCACCGTGTCTTCCTCCGTCGGATCGGTCAGGGTAGTGGTATTGGTCAGCCAGCCGCCGCTGCCGTCGGAAACGCCAACCTGCAGGGTCGGGACAGCGTATGCCGAAACGGCACCCAGCAGAAGAAACAGCCCGCAGAATAGAAATAACTTTTTCATTTTCCCGCCTCTCGGAAATAAAATGGATTCGAACGCCATTTAATCTCTGTGTGGGTCTAATTCCCCG
>JARRKW010000357.1:0-5364 GCA_037387645.1 Desulfuromonadaceae bacterium | reverse complement strand
CGATCTGGAAATAGCGGTCGAAGCCGGAGATCATGAGCAGCTGCTTGAAAATCTGCGGGGACTGAGGGAGGGCGTAGAAGGTGCCGGGATTGACGCGGCTCGGAACCAGATAATCGCGGGCGCCTTCCGGCGTGCTTTTGGTCAGAACCGGCGTCTCGATATCGAGAAAGCCATGACTGTCGAGATAACGGCGGACGGTGCGGGTCGCCTGATAACGCAGCATCAGATTGCTTTGCACGGCGGGGCGACGCAGGTCGAGGTAGCGGTGTTTCAGGCGGATGTTCTCGGCCACCTCGGTATATTCATCCAGCATGAAGGGAGGGGTCTTGGCGCTGTTGAGAATACGCAGTTCACTGACCTCCACCTCGACTTCACCGGTTTTCATTTTTGGATTGACGGTTCCTTCCGGACGAGGAGAAACCGTGCCGCGGATGGCCAGGACGAATTCGTTGCGAATCCGGTCCGCTTTGGTATGGGCTTCCGGGTCACGATCCGGGTCGAGGGCCAGTTGCACCAGTCCTTCCCGGTCGCGCAGGTCAATGAAAATCAACCCGCCATGATCGCGGCGACGCTGGACCCAGCCCATCAAACATACTTCCTTGCCGATTTCCGCAGCCGTTACCTGGCCGCAGTAGTGGCTCCTTTTCCAGTCACCCAACACGTCGTTCACGTTCGTATCCTCCCGATAATATAAGCTGAGTCATTAATTTAGGTAATGCGAATTGACTATTATAGTAACTCCGTCGCGGGACCGTCAAGCACTATCCCCGTGCGGGTTTCGACCCCAGCGCAGTAAGTAGGAAATTTTCAATTCCCTCTAGGGGGATGGTTTCCTGCGAGCTGGTTTCCATGGTGCGAAATTGGGCTTCGCCGCGGTTGAGCTCTTCTTCGCCGATGATCAGGACATGGCGGGCGCCCAGTTTGTCGGCGCGCCGCAGCTGGGCCTTGAGGCTTTTGCCTTCATATTCCATTTCGACAGCAAGACCCTGACGCTGCAGGCGCGACATGAGAGCGAAGGCATAGCGGTTGGCGGCATCGCCGAGAGCCGCCAGAAACAGCGCAGGGCCGCTGGCTTCGATGCGGTTGTTACCTTTGAGCAGCACCAGACGTTCCAGGCCCATGGCAAAACCGATACCCGACAGGGGAGGGCCGCCCAGATCTTTGATCAGGCCGTCGTAGCGACCACCGGCGGCCACCGCGTTTTGCGAACCCAGGCTGTTGGTGATCATCTCGAAGGTGGTTTTGGTGTAATAATCGAGTCCGCGCACCATCCGGGCATTGATGGAAAAATCGGTGCCGATGTGGCGCAAGTGGTCCTGGACCTGCCGGAAATGGTCGTCGCAGGCGCTGCAGAGGTGTTCCAGCACCGACGGAGCATCGGTGGTTGCTTCCTGGCAGGTGGGAACTTTGCAGTCAAGCACGCGCAGAGGGTTGGTCTGGTAGCGGCGCTGACAGTCGCTGCAGAGGGCGTCCAGGCGGGCTTCCAGAAAGTCGATCAGGGTCTGCCGATAACCGGGACGGCATTCGGGGCAGCCGAGGGACTTGATCTGCAGTTCGACATCCTCGATGCCGACGGCGTCGAAGTAATGGGTCAGCATGGTCAATACCTGGGCATCGATTTTTGCATCGTCGATGCCGATGACCTCGGCGCCGATCTGGTGAAACTGACGGTAACGCCCCTTTTGCGGACGTTCATACCGGAACATGGGACCCATATAGTAGAGTTTGGCCACCGGATCCTTGGTATGCAATTTATGTTGCACGAAAGAGCGCATGACCGGCGCCGTTCCTTCGGGGCGCAGGGTCAGCGAATGATCGCTCTTGTCGTTGAAGGTATACATTTCCTTTTCCACGATATCGGTGGTTTCGCCGATGGAGCGGCAGAACAGTTCGGTTTTTTCCACCACCGGTACCCGGATTTCGGAAAAGCCGTAAGTGCCGAAAATTTTCCTGGCCTGGTTTTCCAGGAACTGCCAGGTTTCAATTTCTCCCGGCAGGATATCGTTCATTCCCTTGATGCCTGTGATACTCACGCTGTTTCACCTTTCTTTATAATCTGTATAATCCCGTTCTGTCGCGGTGTCCGTTCCATGAGGAAACAGCACACAGGTATTTGCAGAACCGGTCATGGCGGACCGCCGCTCAGCATAGCGCAGAATTTATCAAATTGCTAGGAGACTGTCGGACTTTCTAGATCGCAACGAAAAATTGCATATTCGAGACCGGAATTTCGAGAAGTTGAGCGAGAACAGACAGGGCCTGTTGAGCGAAATCTCTTTCCAGGTTGTGGTGAATAATCCGCTGGAAAGCAATGGTGGGGGAGCGCAGGGGAAGCCGGTAGCGGGTGTCAGACGTCCCAGGCCCCCCGGGAGACGTTGCGATACTGCTTGCCCTGATACATGGCCTGATCGGCCAAATCGATGAGCGCCTGTTTGGTTACCGCGTTGGATGGGTAGGTCGCGTGACCTACCGTGATGGTCAATTCGACCGGATCGGCGGAGTCCTTCAGGAACTGGTGCCCTTCGATGGTTTTGCGGATACGTTCGCTGACCAGGGAGCTGCCGTAACAGCCCGTTTCGACCAGAACGGCCGTGAATTCGTCGCCGCCGTAACGGAAAACCAGGTCGACCTCCCGTACGCAGGCGCGCAGCAGATCGGCCACCTCTTTCAAAACCTGGCTTCCACAGAGGTGCCCGCGGGTATCGTTGACGGTTTTGAAGTAGTCGATATCCATAAAGATGAGGGAGAGTTCCAGACCGTAACGTTCGGCCCGGCGAATTTCCTGGTCGAGGATAATTGGAAGCCCTGGGACGCCTGCTCCGCCAGAAAGGTCAGATTTTCGATGGGCAGGGGTAACTGCAGGTTGTGATCGACGGTGTTGTAGAGGAACAATGCGCCTCGCAGGTGTTTACCGAAGCGTAAGGGGAAGGCGCATACGGTTTTCACGTCCCGGGGCCAGGTCGGCTTGGCGGTGAGCTCCTCCTGCTGGATCAGTTGCAGTCCAACCACCTCCCGAAAACGGGCAAAAAGAGCCAGACCCATGGGGAGCATCTGGGCTTCCTGGTCGGGACCATAGGCGCCGTAAATGCGGGGAGGTTTGTTGCGTTCCTGCAGCAGGGCGAAACCGCGCCCCGCTCCGGTTTCCCGAAGCATGGTCTCAATGGCCTGCGGCAGCAGTTTTTCAAGGTCCATTTGGGAAGCCAGGTTCTGCCCGGCCTGGTAGAGACGGATTTGCTGTTTTAACAGGGAGTTTTCATCGAGTAGACGCCGTTGTTCCAGACAGGTGCGAATCAGATGGCGCAATTCTTCCGGGTCAAAGGGTTTGATCAGATAGTCACGCGCCCCGCTTTTCAGGGCCTGGACGGCTGTTTCTATGCTGGCGTGGCTGGTAACCAGGATAACCTCAGGGGGGTTGTTGATGCCCCGGGCATGACGCAACAGATCCAGGCCGCCGATTCCGGGCATGACCATGTCGGTCAGGACGATATCGACGCCTCCTTGGCGTAATCGCGCCAGGGCGTTTTCTCCGGTGGCGACGGCTTCGATAAGGTAATCTTCTTCGCCCAGCAGCTCCGAATACAGGCGGCGGAAAAAGAGTTCATCGTCGACAACCAGGATCGTTGGTTTTCTCATGCAAGAGGCTCTCCCATTAGTGGATATTCAAATGTAGCAGAGGTGACCTGCGGTGTCAACGGAAAAGCCTTTGGTTCCAATGAGTTGCTTGCCAGCCCGAGCCATTGGTGGAAAATTTCAGGCTGTTGTCGGCAGCCGTGCTCCAGTAAGGAATCTGTCGCTGTTCCAACGCCTTGATGACTTCGGCGTGAGGGAATTGGTAGGGATTTTTCTTGCCCAGCGACATGAAAACCAGCTGTGGTGTCAAGCGTTGCAGAAGTTTCTCAGGGGATGAGTTCCGGCTGCCGTGGTGGGGTATTTTCAGCAGGTTAACTGAACGCGGCAAGGGGGTTTTGAGCAATTGAGCGAGACCGGATTGCTCCAGATCCCCGGTCAGGAGCACGGCGTCATTGCCGTTGCCCGCCAGAACCACCAGGGAACGGTTGTTGAAATTGACGTCCATCTGGTCAGGCACGAAAAGCCATAGGGTTTCCGCAAAGCCGAGGTCCGGTTGGGACCAGCCGGGAGGCGGGCAGATGGTCGGAATGTTTTGTCGGCGCAGAATGTCGGTGAGTTCCGGATGCAGTTTCGCCGGAGATGTCGCCGACCAGAACGCCCTGACCGGAAAATGCCGCAGAATATAGAGCAGTCCTTGACGGTGATCGGGATGATCGTGGCTGAGGATGACGGCATCCAGCGATTGAACGCCCAGAAAACCCAGAGCCGGAGCCAGCAGGCGTTCGCCGATATCGAAGTGTTTGCTTTGGGTGCCGCCGCCGTCGATCAGAATATGGTGGCCTCCGGCGAAACTGAGCAGGGTGGCGTCCCCCTGGCCGACACTCAGAGCCGTGACGGTCAGATGTTTTTTGAAGAGGATCGACGGTAACAGAACCAGCAACAGGGCCGCCAGTAGCAGCATGCCCCTGGCCTTTTGATATCCCCGGTCATGTGCCGGCAACAGGAGGGCGGCGCACAGGAGGAGCAGAGCGAACAGGACCTGGGGCGGCGGATACAGCAAAACGCCTTGCAGCCCCGGCAGCAGTAGTATCTGCTCGACTCCGAAAAGGGTCAGATGGATGATCCCGGCGCAGGTTTGCAGCAACAGATTGGCTCCCAGTTGCCAGACGGGCAGCAACAGCAATCCCGCCAGCCCGAGGGGGAGCGCCAGGACGCCGATGGCCGGGATGGCGAAGAGATTGGTCAGGATTCCGGCCGGAGCCAGCAGGTGGAAATTCAACAGCACCAGGGGAAAGGTGCTCAGGGTGGCCGCCGTGGTGGTCAGAGTCAGGGTCGCCGGATAGCGCCACAGACGATTTCTCGTGGTCAGTTTTCGCAACCAGCGGGGGGTAAGGGCCAGGATTCCCAACAATGCAGCGAAAGACAGTTGAAAAGCGGGTTGAAAGAGCAGCAGCGGTTCCCATAGTAGAAACAGCAGGGCGCAGACGACCCACAATTTGAGGGGGGGCGTTTGACGGGCACGGCTCAGCAGCAGGGTGACGACGGCCAGCATCAGCAGAGCGCGGCGGGTCGAGAGGGCGTTGCCGGTGAACAGGAGGTAAAACAGCAAGGCCGGCAACAGCAGCAGGGGGAGAACCCGTTGCGCGGGAGCCCACAGCAGCAGTCTTTCGGAGCGCGTGTAAAGCTGTCGGGCCAGATCATAAAGCAGAAAGAAGATCAGACCAAGGTGCAGTCCCGAAATGGCGAACAGATGGGATACGCCGCCGCGAGCCAGCAGTTCCCGTTGCTCGGGAG
>JARRKW010000356.1:0-2881 GCA_037387645.1 Desulfuromonadaceae bacterium | reverse complement strand
GATATCGGAAAGCACCGGCAAACCCTCGCTGTCTTCCAGCTCGGGCACTTCGGTCAACAGCGGCACGGCCACTTCCTGGCGGGAAAAATTGCCATCCACGCCACGGGCTTCAATGACCAGGGTTGGTCCCAGCTTATCCACCGGCAGCACAAAATCGTGTTCGACGGCCGCCATGCTGCTGTCCGCCAGCCAGGTCGTTTTTTCCCGCGCCGGGCCCATCAGAGCGAAATCGTCGCGCACTTCCCTGACCACTGACTCCCGTTCCAGCAGGGGCGAATGACATTCTTCACATCGCTGTTCGGCAAAGGGCGGGTGCAAATAGGGCCGCCCCCGGTCCGTCTCCAGGGTCTCGAAATGACAGCTGTCACAGCCTTGAAAATCGGCGGCCGACGATGTCCGGGACGGAAGAAGCATCAGCCCCGCCGCGAGTAGACACCAGAATGCTTTTACCCAGGTGTGGTTAAGGTACTGAGCCATAATATCCTTGTTGATAAAATTCGTTCATAAACAGTGTAAATTTGCCGCCCGACATCCGACCGCCGGTTGCCGATCTGGAACGCGACCGCATTCAGAAGGTCTGTCTTCCGCTCTGGCTGCCCCCGGCCCAGCTGTCGTTCATACCGTGACCGTGACAGTTGCCGCAGGCAATGGGCGTATCGTTCCCGCCCGTGCCGGCAGGATGACAGGTTCCACAGGCCCTCTGCACATCGGGGGCTCCCGAAGACTTGTGAGGCACATATTCCCCACGATCCGCCGTCATGGTTCCGGCGGCCGCGGCCAGATCATCCAGATGACAGCGCTTGCAGGCATAACTCATGGCATCGGTGGAACTCAGCACCCCTTCCAGGTTCTCCCCGTTGATGCGGCGCCGTAACAACATGCTGTTTTCCGAGCCGTGGGCTTCGTGGCAATCGAGACAGGACAGAACAAAATTGCTTTTACCGCCGGCAACCCTGGCGTAGGGTTCCCGCAGCTGGACTTCGCCATCCCGGGCCAGGGGACCGTGCTTGTCGCGCTGGGTCCCCGATATACCCCAGTTGAGTCTTTTCAGTTCCCGATTCAGGCTGGTGCTCCAAATGCCGGTGTCCGGGTTGTGGCAACCGGTACAGAACCCCGGGTAATCGGGCGTTTTGCTGCCGTCCGTTGCAACGACGCCATCCGGTTCCCGGAGGGTGTCAAAGGCATAAGGCGCTTCGTAGGCGGAATAGGACTGCATCAGTTCGGTTTCCCCCCAAAGGCTGGTGTGATTGTCCGGGCGGGAGATGGCGCTCAACAACGGAAAACCGGTCCGACTGCTGTCCCAGTTGGCCTTGGCCAGGTGGGAGTTGTGACAGGCGCTGCAGGGATTACCAACCGTGCCGAACCAGCCGTAGGTCGTCGGATTGGCACCAAGCAAGGTGACAATGTCACGCAGATTGTGATAGGAAGCCTGGTTGAAGGCCGTCAGGATGGATTGGGGGCCGGTGCCGTTGGTGGCGCCCCCGAAAACGACGCTGTAATCCTGATTGACCACCTGTTGCCCGAAACCGCTGTGGCAGGCGAAACAGAAATTATCCGTTTCCAGGTAGGGGTTTTCGGTCCGCGCCGTATTGAAGCTGGCGGTGAACAGGGCATGGGGAGCGGGGCCATCGACGGGATTGGGTTCGACCCCTTCCATACTGGCATGCATCTGGTGGCAATGAGCGCAATTGCCGGTGGCGTAGGCTCCCAGATTCGATTCAATGGCGGCCGCGTTAACCCCATCGGTCGCATTGCCGTGAGCGGATTCCGGGTAGGAGGCGGCCACGGCCGAAAAAGCCGGAGTAAACCAGACCAACCCCAGGAACAGGAGCAGCAACCAACCGTTTATTGTTCGGGGTGGGAACAACTGCATTGTCACACTCCTCGCTCGGTAAAGTGAGTTTTCCATACCCGCCCCTTTCGCAAACAACGCCTTCCCCGACCTGTCGGAACCCTTGCGAGAGAAAGTCGGCCCGAGGGAATGGGGGACGCTCCCACCGCCGCCAACCGGTTACTGTGCCGGTTGGTCGGGGTAGGACGAAATATCCTGCTCCGGCAAAACTTCTTCCGTAATCTCGGGCTCGACGGCTTCGGTCGCTTCGTCCGAAGACTCCGGAGTGGCGGCCTCCTCAGAGTCCCCGGCGGATTCAACTTGCTGCTCGGCAGCGGCGTCCGGCGCGGCCAACTCCAGCAGATGTTCCAGGGAGGGGGCCTCCTTCCATTGCTGGATCTCAAACACCTGCAGCCGATGATTGAACAGGTCGGAGACGATGACCTGACCCCGCCGATCCACAACGACATCCGTCGGAAACTTGAACCAACCGGGGGCGTCCCCCTTGCCACCGAACTCGAAGAGGAACTCCCCTTTTTCATCGTAAACCAGAATGGTGTGCCGCATATAGTCGGATACATTCATTCGTTTTCCCACCGGATCCACGGCGACACCCCGCGGCTGACTCAGCCGGCCGGGGGTCCCGCCCTTGGTGCCGAAAGAAAAAAGAAAGGTCTCCTCGGCATTATAGACGTAGATCTTGCCGGTTTCGCTACTGACCAGATAGATCTGCCCCTGGCTGTCGATGGTCACGCCACGAATCTGAACCGGGGTGAGACCCCTCTCCCCTTCACCGGCGGGACGGAATTCCTCCGGGATGTCCCCGGTGGAGACCACCGGCTCTTCGGATGCTTCATCGTCCTTGGAGGATTCCTGTAAGGCGGCCGCGGCCAGGGCGCGTTTGGAAAGCTGATCCTTGGGTTGCAACCAACGCAGAAAATTGCCCTCGGCGTCCAGCACCAGCACCCCCCGGTGCTGGGAGGCGACATAGATGAGACCATCCCGGTTGACGGCTACCCGTCGCGGAATAAAATTCACGGCCCCGGGAAT
>JARRKW010000355.1:0-2886 GCA_037387645.1 Desulfuromonadaceae bacterium | reverse complement strand
GTACCTATGTCTTCACGGCTAGTTTGGGTGCCGACGATGATTACCAGCATGGTTACCGCCTCAAATCGATAGGCGGGCAAATACCCATGGTGCTGCCGCGCACCAGCGAGTGTTCCGATACCGGGGTTGACGCCGGAGAATTCCGTCTCTGTTTCAGTTGCCACGACAGCACGGCCTTTGTCGACAGCGGCAGTGTGGCCACCAATTTCCGCACGACCAACGCCAACGCCCACTTTTATCATCTGGCCATCAAGACGGTCTGTGGCCCCGGCCCCAAATTCACTTCCGACTGGGACTTCAGTCATGGCTATGACAGTCAGCCGAGCTGTGTCACCTGTCATAACGTCCATGGCTCGACCCAGCTTTCCATGGTTCGTGACGGTTCTCTGATCGGTCGGGAGCCCGGTATTCAGGTGGCCTACTACAATTCCGGTGTGTCCACCCCCTGTCCCGGCAGCCCTTCGCCCATCGACGTCACCCTGGATGAATCGACCGGTGTGGTCTGGAACGCCAGCGTTGGAAATGCCTGCGGTGGCTGTCACGGCAGTTGCGGCTTCAACTCTGTCTATATGCGGGATCCCTTTGATATCGAGCCGCCTACCATGGCCGGGGTGTACGGCAAGGAAGGCAGCAACCTGGTTGCGGTGAAGTTCTCCGAGGGGGTTTACAGCAACAGCGACGGTAGTGGTGATTTGCTGACCACCGATTTCAGCCTGGTCGATGCGGATAATGGGCGCACCATCAGCAGCCTCGCGCACAGTGCCGGCGATGCCCATGCCCAGCTGGTTCTGGATTCCCCTCTGGATGGGGTGGATGATCTTGGCAGCGATACCCTTTCCGCCGCCACGGCGGCCTCCATCTATGACCTGTCCGGTAACCCGGTGGCTCTGGCCGGAGTGACCATTCAGGAAGATCTCGGGCTGCCGAATCTGAATAACCGGAGCCCGGCTTCGGGGGCCACCGGCATCCTCATCGACGACGAGATTAGCTTCACCCTGGCTGACACTGCCGCCGGGGTCGACTGGAATACGTTGACGGTGGAGTTGTCCGGCAGCAGTGGCTATGCCCAGCTCTATAGTGCCGCCGATACCGGTGTGCTCAGCCGCTCCGGTACCGCGGCCTGTCTGGCGGTAACGGTTGCTCCCGATGTCCTGTTCTCCTATGGGGAAATGATTACCGTCACGGTCAATGTCAGCGATCTGGTCGGTAATGCCATGACCGAGGTTTCCTGGTCCTTCACCACCCAGGGGGGCGGCCCCTTCACCACGGCCCTGCATCCCTCCGGCGTGGTGGTCGGCAGCGATGGCAGTTTTGTCGTCACCAGCGACTGGGCTACGGATCTCGATGCCAACGATGGCGATACCACGGCGGTTTCCCGTTGTTGCGGCCCGGCCGGTATCTCCTTCTACGTCGATATGGACGATCCCGTCGGGTTGGACGATGCCTCCATTCAAAGCATTCGTCTGCATGTCTATGCCCGCTATACGGTCAGTGCTTCCGACAGTACCCCCTATGCCGATGAGGTCAATATCGGTTTCAAAACCGGTACGGCCACCATCTGGAACGGGGATGTCACCACCGATACCACGGGGGACTACAATCTGATCTCCTCGGCGGTTTACACCACCGATTCCGACGGCGGCGCCCTCGAAGTGGACGACATTTACAATCTGCAGGTTGCCGTACAGCGCAACAACGATGGGACCGCTCCGGAGCTGCTGGTGACGGAGGTCTATGCGGAAATCACCTACGGTGTCGTCGAAGGGGATGGCAGCCCGCCGACCATTGCCGATATCAGTCCGGCGGTGGATAGCACGGATGTCCTTATCGACAGTGACATTAGCTTCACCCTGGCGGACAGTGGCGGCGGGGTGGACTGGTCCACCTTCAGTATGCAGCTCTCCGGGGACAAGGGTTATGCCGCCTCGTACAGCAGTGCTTCGTCCCAGGTAACCACCAGCGGCAACATGGCCAGTTATGCGGTAACGGTCAATCCGGATGATAATTTCAGCGGGGAAGAGGTGATCACCGCCACCGTCAATGTCAGCGACCGGGCCGGCAATCCCCTGCCGGAAACCATCTGGTCCTTTACCACGGCCGCCTCCAGTACCCCCTTGACCATGACCCTGACCCCTTCGGGGAAAAACGCCGCCTCCTCCACGGCCTATGTGGTGGTCGGGGCTTGGGAGACGGCTCTCGACACCAATGACGGTGATACCAGTTATACCCAGATCTGCTGCACGGCAGCCAACTCCAAGCTCTATATGGAGATGGACGATCCGGCCGGACTGGAGACCGCCACTATCCAGAGCATCCGCTTCCATGCCTATGCCCGGGGGATTCTCGGTACCGGTCCGCATCCCGAATACGGGTCTTCCGTTCCGGTCCAGATCGGGTTCAAAACCGGAACCAACACCATCTGGAGCAGCAGCTCCAGCACCACCCATACCGGAGCGGATACGGCTTATGACTTGATCTCTTCGGGGACCTATACCACCGATTCAGACGGAGGAACTCTGGATTTGACCGATCTCAACAATATGCAGTTGGTGGTGAACTGGACCAGCGGCCGCCTCCGGGTGACTCAGCTTTATCTTGAGGTGACCTATCTGCCCTAGAGGGCCGGATTAATGAGGTGGAAAAGCAGTGTCGTCCCGTAGCGAAGGGGTATGTTGAGGGCTTGGCGGGTCAGGAGTATCCATTTGCTGACTTTAATGGTTTTTTCTGGTAAATTAAACAGATATTGGTTGAGGGCTTCTCCCGTAGGTAGGATATTACTGTGAAGCGAGATCGAGCAATTATTCTTTTTTGGACCATGTTGGTCTTATTAGCGCTTTTGCCGGGAGACAGCGCCTGGGGGAAGGCCCGGGGACTCTGTGTCAGCTG
>JARRKW010000354.1:0-2889 GCA_037387645.1 Desulfuromonadaceae bacterium | reverse complement strand
TCGCAAGATTGAGGAACGGGGCGAAACCGCTCCGGCCGGTGTGACCGAAACGGTGCAGACGATTATCGCCGATATCCGTAAGCGGGGCGATCAGGCGGTCTTTGAGTATACTTCCCGTTTCGACCGCTTGGACCTGACCGCTGCAACCGTGGAGGTCAGTGCTGCTGAAATCGACCAGGCCCTGGCGGCTATTTCCCAACGTTCCCGTGAGGCCCTGGAGTTGGCGGCGCAGCGCATTGCCGATTATCATCGCAAGCAGAAGACCGAAACCTGGCTTTCCACCGATGAACCGGACATCCTGCTCGGGCAGATGGTTCGTCCCCTGGACCGGGTCGGCATTTACGTGCCCGGCGGCAAGGCCGCCTATCCCTCGTCCGTGCAGATGAACGCGGTTCCGGCCAAGGTGGCCGGAGTGAAAGAGGTTATCATGGTGGTGCCCATGCCCGCCGGTGAGGTCAATCCCCACGTGCTGGCGGCGGCCCATCTGGCCGGCGTCGACCGCATCTTCAGGATCGGAGGGGCCCAGGCGGTGGCGGCCCTGGCTTACGGGACGGAAACGATTCCCCGGGTGGATAAAATCACCGGCCCCGGCAATATCTATGTGGCCATCGCCAAGCAACTGGTGTTCGGTCAGGTGGATATCGACATGATTGCCGGCCCCAGCGAGATTCTGGTTATCAACGACGGCAGCGGCAACCCCGCCCATCTTGCCGCCGACCTGCTCGGACAGGCTGAACACGACGAACTGGCCTCGTCGATTCTGATCACCACCGACGAAGCCTTTGCCCGCTCCGTTGCCGAGGAGGTTGAAACCCAGCTGCAGCAGCTTTCGCGGGAGAGTATCGCCCGCAGTGCCATCGAAAATTACGGCGCCATCATCCTGGCGGAAAACCTGGACGAGGTCATCGAGTTTTCCAACCGCATCGCTCCGGAACATCTGGAGTTGGCGGTGGACAATCCCTTTGACATTCTTCCCCGGATCCGCCATGCCGGGGCCATATTCATGGGGCATTATACCCCCGAGGCGGCCGGCGATTATCTGGCCGGGCCCAACCACACCCTGCCCACTGGCGGCACGGCCCGGTTTTTCTCGCCCCTGTCGGTGGATGATTTCGTCAAAAAATCGAGTATAGTTTCCTTTTCCCGCCAGGGACTGGAGCGGCTCGGTGAGGATATTGTCCATATCGCCGAACTGGAAGGGCTGCAGGCCCACGCCCGTTCGGTTTCCCTCCGGTTGGGAAAATAACCTGTTGGTAGGGCGCGGCAAGCAGCGTCCCTACGATTGCAAATTGGGAGGTTCGCATGTCCCGTAGCGCCACCATCGACCGTCAGACCAAGGAAACCCAGATCCGGTTGACCCTGGAACTGAACGGCCGGGGCGAATCGCAGATTGCCACCCCGGTCCCCTTCTTGGATCATATGCTGACCCTGCTGGCTCGTCACGGCTTCTTCGATCTGCAGGTGGAAGCCCGGGGCGATATCGAGATCGATGCCCATCATACCGTTGAGGACGTGGGTATCTGTCTCGGTGAGGCCTTTAAACAGGCCCTCGGCGACAAAGCCGGCATCCGTCGTTTCGGTCGTGGAACCATGCCCATGCATGAGGCCTTAGCCGCGGTGATCATCGATTTTTCCGGTCGGCCCTTTCTGGTTTTTAACGTCGATCTGCCCAAGGCCAAGGTCGGTAATTTCGACACCGAGCTGGTCGAGGAATTTTTCGTTGCCTTTTGTAACCACGCCGGAGCCAACGTCCATGTCAATCTGGCCTACGGCGACAATCTGCACCACATCATCGAGGGGATTTTCAAGGCCTTCGGCCGCGCCCTCGACGAGGCGACCGGTCTGGACCCGCGCATTCAGGGGGTTCTTTCCAGCAAAGGGAAGCTGGAATAAGGTTTTCAGCCCTTCCCGCCGGAATCGATTCAGGGGAGGCCGGCTGCTGGCAATACCATTTTAAAGAGACGGACACAGGTTAAACGATAGCTATGATTACCATCATCGATTACGGCATGGGCAATCTGCGCAGTGTGCAGAAAGGCTTCGAGAGGGTCGGCTTTGCGGCGAAGGTAACCGCCGACCCGGCCGATGTGCGCGCCGCCTCCAGGCTGGTGCTGCCCGGCGTCGGTGCCTTCAAGGACTGCATGGACAACCTGCGCGAGGGGGGGTTCGTCGAACCCATCCTGCGCCATGTGGAAGCGGGCAAGCCCTTTCTCGGCATCTGTCTGGGATTGCAACTGCTCTTTTCCGAAAGCGAGGAATTCGGCCGGCATCAGGGGCTGGGCATCGTGCCCGGCAAGGTGGTGCGTTTTCCCGCCGACATGCGGGTCGGCGGCGAAGAGCTGAAGGTGCCGCACATGGGCTGGAACCAGATTCGTCTGCAGCAGGAGATCCCTCTGTTCAGGGGGGTGGAAGAGGACAGTTCGGTCTATTTCGTCCATTCCTACTATGTGGTTCCCGAAGATGCCAAGGCCGTCGCCACCAGCACCGAATACGGCATCTGTTTCTGCTCCTCCATCTGTCGCGACAACGTCATGGCCACCCAGTTTCACCCTGAAAAGAGCCAGCAGGTGGGATTGCGGATCTTGCGGAATTTCGGTGACATGTAAAAGGCGGCCTCGCGCCCGTTCGTATCACTCACTAGAGCAGGCAGAGGGCACAGAGATAAACCCAAAAACACGGGTTGCCTCGGTGGGATTGGCGGGCTCGAATGAGCGGAGCGAATGGGCGAGAGATGCTTTTGGGATTTTAAAAGGATATAGAGAATATGCTGGTAATACCCGCTATTGATTTGAAGGAAGGGCGCTGCGTCCGGCTGGAACAGGGCCTGATGGAAAAAGACACCGTTTACAGCGACAGCCCCGCCGCCCAGGCGAAAGTCTGGCAGGAGCA
>JARRKW010000353.1:0-2910 GCA_037387645.1 Desulfuromonadaceae bacterium | reverse complement strand
TGCAAAACGTCGGCCAGCAAATGAGGCGTGTCCGGTCCTGAATCACGATACGATACCGGGGCGCAGAGAGAACTCAGCAAGGCGGGGGGAATTCCCACTGGAAACAAAGCGCTTTCTCCGGCCTGGCCGGAGAGAGTATCTGCTTAAGGGAAAGTGAGAGGGCGAGTCAAGCGTTCAGTCCATGGCTATTTCAGTTTGCGCAGCGCCTCATCGATATCATCGGTTTTCCCCAGAATGATCAGGATGTCACTGTCCTTGATGCGATGATCCGGCGACGGCACCGGAATAAACTGGTCGGTCAACACATCCTTGATGGCAATAACCGTCAGCTGGTACTTTTTTCGCAAATCCAGCTCGATCAGGGTTTTTCCGATAAACCCTGCCGGCGGCTCGGCTTCCGACAGGGAATACTCCTCGGCCAGGGGAATGAATTCCAGAATATTGGGGCTCGACATATTCCGCGCCACCCGAACCGCCATATCCTTTTCCGGGTAAATGATGTCCGTGGCGCCGATGCGCTCCAGAATCCTGCCGTGATCCTCGTTCACCGCCTTGACCAGAATGCGCCGGACCTTCAATTCCTTCAGGTAGAGGGTAATCAGGGTGGACAGATGGGAACGGTCGCCGATGGATACGACCACGGCGTCCATCTCTTCCATCCCCTGGGAACAGAGAAATTCCTTATTGGCCGCATCCGCAATTATGGCCAAGGAGCAGAGGTCTTTTACCACCTGAACCTTTTCCTTGTCGCTGTCAATAGCGATAATTTCATGGCCTTCCTCGTACAGGGTGGAAACGATATGAAAGCCGAAATTACCGAGACCGATTACGCAAAATTTCTTTATCATCTGCTTTCCCGTCCTTAGCCGATCATGATGTTTTCTTCCGCATAGCGCACCGCATAGGGTCGGGGTTTTCCGGCGATGGCGAAGGCCATGGTCAGCAAACCCACACGACCGATAAACATCAGCAGGATAATGATCAGTTTGCCCGGAGCGTTCAATTTGGCCGTGGCGCCCAGGGACAGACCCACCGTCCCGAAAGCGGAAAAAGCCTCAAAGGTGTAGTCCAGAAATTCCCGTGGCCCCTCATGGGTCGGATTTTGACTCTGGACGATCATCAGGGCAAACAGAGCCAGGCCGATCAGGATGAGGGCCAGCAGCACCAGGGCAAAGGCCTTGGTGATCACATCATCGGGGATGGTGCGCCGAAACAGACTGGTTTGCGGATCGCCCTTCAGGCGACTGTAAAAAACGGCGAAAAATAGCGCCATACTGGTGGTTTTCACCCCGCCCCCGGCCGACCCCGGCGAGGCACCGACAAACATGAGAAAGATCATCAGAAACAGGGTCGGGACCTCGAAGGCATTCAGATCGATGCTGTTGAACCCGGCGGTTCGCGCCGACACCGACTGAAACAGGGCGGTCCAGAACCCCTCCGCCAGGGACATACCCTGCAAGGCGTGGTCCCGTTCCAGCCAACCAATCACGCCTGCGCCATAGAGGATGAGAAAAGCCGAAGTCAACAGAACAATCTTGGTGTGCAGTGACAGCTTCGGCCGTTTCGATCGGCGCTTTTCCCGGATCAGTCCGACCTGCAACAGTTCCCGAATGACCAGAAAGCCAATTCCCCCGAGAACGATCAGAACGATGAGGGTCAAATTGACCAGGGGATTGTCGCGAAATCCCATGAGACTGTCGCTAAACAGGGAAAATCCGGCATTGCAGAAGGCCGAAACGGAATGAAAAACAGCACTGTACAGCCCCTGCCGGAACCCCAACGCCGGAACAAAGGCGAAGGCCAGCAGCATCGCTCCGACCGCTTCAATAACCAGGGTCATGACAATGATGCCCTTGATCAGTTCCCGCCAGGAATTGACCGGGGTGTGCAGCAGGGTTTCGTTGATGAGCCAACGTCCACGAACACTGAGGCCGACCCGGAGGTAGATAAACAGATAAACCGAAAAGGTCATGATGCCCAGACCGCCGACCTGAATCAGCAGCAGCACCACCAGCTGTCCGAACAGGCTCAGCTGGGTCCCCGTGTCCACCACCACCAGGCCGGTAACACACTGTGCCGAAGTCGCCGTGAACAGGGCATCCAGCAAACTCAGCGGCTCGCCCCTGGCGGCAACAGGCAGGGCCAGCAACAGGCTACCGCACAATATGGCAACGGCGTAATAGAAAACCAGGGCCTGGGCCGGAGAGAGGGTTTGTAGTTTTTTCACCAACCGGAGAGCTGTCATGGGCCAGGATAATCGCATGAATAGAAAGATAAGGGAACGGTTGATGGTGAACCTTCATGGCAAGGTTCGTCAATGAAAAAGTAGACCCCTGCCGCCCAGGGCGAAATTTCAGCCCGGTTTGAGCTTGAGGCTTCGCTGTGAAACCGCTAAAGGTTAGGGAGCAAGGCGCGCGCTGCTGCGTGCTGCGGGAATATTAAAAGAGAAGGACATGGAGCGACCCTTTTTCTTCGGAAACAAGGGCTCGATAATGCATTTCGCCAAACCAACAACCCGGAGATTCATCATTTGGCAGGCTAATTTCAATCGGCAGAAAAAAAGGGGATTCAGACGCGATTGCTTATCGACCGCTGGCAATAGGGACAGAACGAAACCTGTTCAGGGACTTCTTTATTGCAATGCAGACACAGCCTGACCCCGCCGGAAATCTGTTTCCGTTCAGAAAACAACTGTTCCAGCGTGGCGACCTGCTGCGCCTGCCATAGGATCTGACGTCGCCCGCCCTTGCTGACTCTCCGCATGCAAACCAGCACCCGACATTCGTCTTTGGATAAAATCATAGGCACTCCATCCACATTGAATCACAAATTAAATGCAATCTCCTTAACGCAAAGAGCATGCCCACGATTGGCGGCTGCCGCCAATCATGATTCAACGTCGGGTGGTTG
>JARRKW010000352.1:2986-5188 GCA_037387645.1 Desulfuromonadaceae bacterium | reverse complement strand
GGGATCGTACGGGATGTGTTGTCTACGATTTTTCCCGCCATTTCCATGTAAGCTTCATATTGTTTGCTACCTGGGGCGCCCTCGATAACGGTTTGACCTGCCATTTCGCATTTTTGAACAATTTTGTCCCGGGGAATGACATAAATCACTTCGGTACCGGTAATTTTTGCGAAATCACGAATCAACTCTTCTTCCATGGGTGTTCCCCGGGAATTCAACAGAATGCCTCCGACACGGATGTTTCCCCCCTTGGCGAATTTGTAAATGCCTTTGAAAATATTGTTACATGCATAAATAGCCATCATTTCTCCGGAAGTGATGACATACACTTCTTCGGCCAGCCCCTGACGAATAGGCATGGCAAAACCGCCGCAGACCACATCGCCCAACACATCGTAGAGAACGACATCCGGCTGATAGATTTCGAAGGCCTTTTGGTTTTTGAGCATCTCAATAGCGGTAATCACGCCTCTGCCGGCACAACCGACACCGGGTTCCGGGCCACCCGCTTCGCAACACAAGACCCCGTTGAAACCATTATACACAAGGTCCTCCAGGGTGAGTTGTGCGGTTACGGCATTCGCCTCCCTACGCAGCTCCTGCTCGCGAATCAACTCGAGCACCGTCGGTATTCTTTTGCCCTGGGTAAGCGGAACCGTGGAGTCGGATTTCGGGTCACAACCAATCTGCATGACCCGGTTATCCATTTTAGAAAGAGCGGCACTCAGATTGGATGTGGTTGTTGACTTGCCGATACCGCCTTTGCCGTATAGTGCGATCTGTCTCATGGCTCCCCTATAAATAAATGAATGTGGATCCGCACTTTGGGCACATGCCTGACATACGTTAGAACATGTGTCCCATGCGGTTTACGATATCGTCCACCATTGCAGGCACTCCGTTAAAACCCATAATAGGGCGATCATAAATAATAAACCGATCCATTGCCGGATAGGAAACGGCCATATAAACCGCAGCTTCATTAACAAATGCCTCATATTTAAGATGTGCCGTTCCTTTTCCGAAAAATATTTTTGGCCAGTCATCGGTTTCCAAAAAACATTCGATGATATCCTGGTTGTCCCCATTTTCCAGCACCATGGGAGTAAATCCCCTGCCGTCGGCCTCAAGGATCTGGTTGAGTTGCGTTTTTGCGTGCGGTTCCGAGGGAGAGAAATGCACCAGCTTCGGCTCCATGCCCAGCTCAGTCACCAGCATGCGACAGATCCCCAAAGCCATGGAAGCATGCGCCGTAAGAGCAAAGGTAGGAAAGGCATACTGCAAAAACTCATTCCAGATATGATAATGCTGCCCCGCCATTTCCAGGGCGGCATGTTTCGCCCTGGACAGTTGCGTATGCAGGTCTGAGGGCAAATCCAGTTGTTCGATGATGGCGGACAGGAACTCCATGGTATTGTCGGTTCCGATAAGGCTGCCGAAACGGGGCTTGATGTAGGGCGTGCCGAACTCCTCTTTCAGGTATTCCGCCATCTCCAAACCCAACTGTTCATCCACCACCAGGTTCAGTGCCGCCGCCGGTATCTCCCGTATTTGTTGCAGCGAAACGTCACCGGGGAAGAAACAGTTGATTTCCAGGCCGAGGAGGGAGAGCAAGCTACGGATCTCTTTCATATCTCCCTTCCAGTAGATGTTGATGTGGGCGGGGAATCCGATGATATTGACCAGCTTGCTGCGGGTCGGCAGGGGATTGCAGAACCGTTTCAGGAAAGAAAGTCCCACCTTGACGAAGCCTGAATACAAATCGTCCACATAACCACCGGTCCAGGCATTGAGCAGATAAGCCGAGAGCGTTTCTTCGGATATGCCGGCGATCACGCCGTCAATATCATCCCCAATGGTCGATGCCTGGCAACCCGGGATGATGACAATCACTTCGGGGTTGTGGATCTCCTTGGCCTGGACAATGCCCTTCTTGAGTTTCGCCTCACCTCCGAATATGACGTCATTGCTGCAGAATCCGGTATTGAGAAACGGATAGGCGCCGCCCGAATGGAGCATGGTTCCCCAATAGGCACAGTAGGAGCATCCCGGCCCGGCATGCAGCAGGGGTAGCGCACCCTTGATTCCGTACACAAAGGTACAGGCCCCTTTCGTCCCGCAGGAATTACCCCCTTCGTTGAAGGAGGTAAAGGATGGTGTTCTATCAATCAGAGCTGAGCAATCGTCGCTTGTTCTTTGGCT
>JARRKW010000352.1:0-2911 GCA_037387645.1 Desulfuromonadaceae bacterium | reverse complement strand
TCTTTCAAGGGATTGCCGAGTCCTCGTACCATCTGCTTACCGATTTCGATAACCCCTTGGAACCCGAAATGCGTTTCCTGGAAGTTGTAAAAGAAGGTGCTCTTACCCACCATTCCCCAACGAGAGGCGATGAAACCCCCCAACTCCCCGTGAACCAGGTTGATATCGGGTCGGGCTCTGGCCAGATAACTCATTTCTTCATACATGGGCGAACCGACATGGACATCGAAATCACCCACTTCATTTTTCAAAACCTGGTACTCCTCGATGAGCGAGTCATCGGTTGACTGGGTGGAAGCCGATAGAACCTTGAGCCCCAAATCGTTGCATACCTGAACAAAACTCATGGTCTTGGCGTGATTAGCGGCTACGTACGCGGTCTTTCCCTGCAATAGACTCCGTAGTCTCTCCAACTCTGGGGTTATACGCTGCATCTCCAATTCGATGAGTCTCTCCGTGTCCTCCGTGCGGTTCAGCTTGCGGCCTAATTCCCGCAACCATCTTTTGGTGAATTCAATTCCGCAAGGGTAGGGGGCATCGGTGTACGGCGTATTGAACCGTTCGTACATTCGTTCGAAAACCGGCAGATGAAAGGATTTGCACAGCCCCGTATTAAGACATGCCTCCGGGGCCAGTTCGAGGGATTCGATGCTCTGAAAATCTGGAAATATATTCACTTTCAGATCAAGAAAGTCCATCAACCTCTCCATTTCCTCAACATCGTGATGTGACATATTGAGAGGGCGGAAAAAGTTGATGGTCTCTGGTTGTATTTCGTTCGGTTCCTGCATGATGTGATCGACCAATGGCTCCCATACCCGGTATGCATAGTTGTTCCATGCGGGAGATTGAAACCCATGGGTCATAAATGGAACCACATATACCTGATCGCCGATCTCGTTTTGGGCTTCCCGGCAGACCATTTCGATATCATCACCGATGATCGCCGACGTGCAGGAGGCCATAACGGCTATCAATCTCGGATTGTATCGCTCGGAGGCCTCCAAAATGGCTTTCTTGAGCTTTGTTTCTCCGCCGAAAATCACTTGATGCTGTTTGAGCCCGGTGGTGCAAATATGGGTATTGCGCAATTCAAAAAGAAAAGGCTTCTGATCCTCCAGCGATCGGGCCTTGTTCACGATGTACGCCAGCGAAAAAGCCTCATCGAGACAACCGTTCGGTGTGTGAAACAGGACGACCGTATCTGAAAAATACAGAAGGATATTGAGCGACAAGGAGAGGGTGCAGTTGGTAAAATCGACCAGGGTGCGGGGATTAGGATCCGGACCCTTTGCTATCAATTCCGACAATTTGCCTACGAATTTGGTCCCGATTCGATGTTTTCGTTCTCTGGGAGGTTCTCCTACAAAATTGTTCTTCATTGCATTGCCCCTTGAATACATTACAACACAAACGCGTTTGGCTACTGGCAAACAGGATCAGCCGATGGCTTCCTCCACAACGCGGGCGGTACTTGCGACCGACGTGAAATTCACAAGTTTTTCGTTGGAAATACGAATCGAATAGACCTTTTCCAATACAGCCAACATCTGCAACCCCATCATGGAATCCATATCCAGCTCATCCACCAAATGGGTATCGTCTCCAATAACATCTTCTTCAATCTCGGCGATTTCCGCTACGATACTTCTAATGGTTGAGTAGAGGTCCTCTTTCATGGATTTTTTCTCCTTTACAAAAATCATCAATAGGTTAAAGCACTTAATTTTATTAAATTGTCCCCTTATCATGCCGACTCATTACGATGGCGGAACCGGCGCCACTCACACAGGATGAGCAAACCAGGCAATTCCGGATGGCCTTGATTTTGTTATCCTTAACCATGGGAACGAGATAGTTATTCGGGTCATCGTCCATAGGATCATGGAACGATGGGAAGAGCTGTCCGGTGAGTGACAAGGTTGCAGATGCAACGGCAAACGCTCCCGAGGCTCCCAGGCATTCACCCGTATGTTTCTTAATACTCGTTACCGGAACCTCTTCTAAGTTGAATATTCCCTTCAGGGTATTGAATTCGAAACCGTCCTGTTGCTTGTTGCCCGTGGCGCCGGAGTAGATCGCATCCATATCTCCAAATCCGACATTCGCCTGACGCGCTGCGTTCAAAATCGCAGACTTAAAAGCATTTTTCGCCGGATTTATCGGGTCCACACCAAACGCCATACCCGAGCCTTTGATTTCGGCTAAAATTGTGGCCCCACGCGCTACCGCATGATCCCTTTCCTCCAACAACAAAACGCCGGCCCCCTCGCCCAGCAGGACACCGGTACTTTGTTTGTAAAACGGAGCCGAGATTCCATTGGAGGCCAGTAAATTCAGTCGGTCCAAGGCCAAAAAACAACTTTCTGACAGTTCTTCCATGCCACCGGCCAAAACTGTTTCCAGGCGCCCTGCCTGAATCAGCTGAGTAGCGTAGGCAATGGCATCGAGCGACCCGGTTTGAATGGAGGAAAAGGTGATGCAGGTCTGGGGGATGCCGAAGTGGATATTGATGTTTGCCGCATGTGAATTCAGGATGGTGGTGGGAAACTGCATGGGGCTGACGTTGTCGGGCCCCTCCGTGATCCGCTGGCGATCGAACAGTGAGGTATTGGTCATGCTGCCTAACGCTGTGCTGATCACAATACCGGTATTGGCGATTTGCCCCTCGTCGAGGCCGGCATCATCGAAGGCCTGTTGAGCCGCCATCAGCCCCATTTTCGAACACCGATCCAGGATTTTTTTGATTTTTACCCTCAGGTATTTCACAGCGTCAAATGCCGGCACTTCGAAACAGGTCTTGCAGGTGGTAGTATCCGTCGAAAATGATGAAGGTGGTCCAGCCGGTCGACCACCTCTGGAGAGTCCCTGAACGAACTCCTCCTTGTCGATACCGAGAGGACTTACCAAA
>JARRKW010000351.1:0-2914 GCA_037387645.1 Desulfuromonadaceae bacterium | reverse complement strand
TATCAGCTGCGGGTTCCGGCGGGCAAGAAGCCCCAGTTTGAAGAACGCTATGCCCAGGTGCCCGAAGGCAAACGCGCCAATTACCTGCGGCACAGGATTGTCCAGGGGGATACCCTGGGCGCCATTGCCAAAAAATACCGCATCCGGGTGGCTGACATCATCAGCCTCAATAAAATTCAGAATCCCCGCGCTCTGCGCATCGGCAGGGATCTGATTCTGCCGTTGCACGAGAATTACAGCAGCCTGCCGCTGGAGGAAATGGAGGATGATTATATCCGCACCCGGAAGAAAACCTACCGGGTACGCAGCGGTGACAGCCTCTGGTCGATCGCGCGGCGATTTCAGGTCAGTGAAAAAGAGCTGCGGGTCTGGAACAAGCTGGGATGGAGCAATGTCATTCGACCCGGTCAGACGTTGGTGGTTTCACGACAGAGCGTCCGTACCGCGGCCAACAGAAACAGCCGTAGCGCAGCGGGGTCATCGGCCAAAAGTTCACGGAAGATTGTCTATCAGGTGCAATCCGGCGATACCCTCTGGGACATCAGTCGCAAGCATTCGGTTCCGTTGACGGATATTCGCAAATGGAACAATTTGAAAGAAAATCACATCTTGCGTCCGGGGGACAAGCTTACCCTGACGGTCGGTAACGAATACAGCGGCTGACTTCGCCTTTCTGCAACCTTCTACAATCTTTCCCCTGCGGAAATCTGGGGCGGTGTGTCAATTTCGCAAGGCCGTTGCGGGCGTTTTTTGCCCGGAACTGAGCGTTGCCTTATCTCTTTGACTTTTGTCGCTGGGATTTGCTACACTCGGTCCGCTTCGGCCCCAGAATTCATCCGGAAAGGATTTTTCCAATAATGTATAATGTGCTGATTTCGTTTTTCGTTGCGCTTTCGGTCCATGTGGGGGTTTCCCGTTTGACCGAACTGGAAGCCTGGATTGCTTCAGTCGCTTCGGCCGCTATTTTTATCCTCATCTACTTTTTGGTCACCCGGCAGGTGATGAAAAAGGTCGGGGCCGTGATGGAAACCGCCCAGCGCGATATCCAGGCGGGTCGAGCGGAGAAGGCGGTCAAGGTGTTGCAGGAGGGCTTCAAATACGCCAACTGGCAATTCTACATCCGGGGCCAACTCAACGCCCAGATCGGCACCATCCTCTATATCAAAAGGGATTTCAACAGCGCCTTCGATTATTTACAGAAGGGTTTCGTGCGCCATTGGGTGGCCATGGGGATGCTCGCCGTCTGTTATATGAAGCGCAACAAGTCCCAAAAAATGATAGAGACCTTTGAAAAAGGGGTTTCCGCCAATCGCAAGGAACCGATGCTCTGGAATCTGTATGCCTACTGCCTGGAAAAAATCGGGCAGAAGGACAAAGCCGTTGAGGTTATGGAAAAAGGGTTGAAGAAAACCCAGGGGAACGAGGCGTTGGAGAGCAACCTGGAGGCCCTCAAGGCGGGCAAGAAGATGAAAATGCAACTTTATGGCGACCTCTGGCAGCAGTTTCACCTGGAAAGCCAGGGCACCTTCATCAAGCAGCAGACCAAAGCCATGCAGGGGCGGCGAAAAATCGTAAGGCGTTAAGCGTGACTCGAAAAAAAGACGGTAAAAACCTCCGTGCGTCCGACCGGCTGAGCAACCCCTTCAAATCGTTGAAGGGGTTTTCCGTTTCGGCGGAACAGAAAACAACGGATAAAGCCAAAGCGGAGCCAGGACCAGACCCTGCTCTCCCGGAAGAACCGGTCAATTTTTCGATGGCCATGGCGCAGCTCGGCGTCAAACCTATGGGGCAGCCGCAGGCGCCGAGAGAACCCGCGGCGCCGGCGCAGGTTGTGAAGGATGACCCTCCCCCTGTTGCCAGCGATGAAGAACTGTTCTTGGCCGAGCTGGGAAAGCTGGACTGCCTTTTTGCCGACCGTTTCCCGGAGGAAGAGGAGGCCGTGGCCGCCACGCCGCGGCGGATGAAGCTGTTGCGGCAGGGGAAACTGGTTCCCGAGGCGACCCTTGATCTGCATGGGGCGAACCGGGAAGAAGCCCGGGGAAAGGTCCGCTGCTTTCTGGAAAATTCCGTTTATCAGGGGAAATCGACGGTCCTGATCATAACCGGCTGGGGACGGGGGGGCGGAGGCCATTCCGTGCTGCGCGATACCATCGAACAGTTCCTGGTCGGTCCGGGTCGAACCTGGGTTGCCGAATGGGGCAGAGCGCCGAAAAACCATGGCGGTGAGGGCGCTCTGGTTGTTTTTCTGCGGGCCGTCGGAAAGGTTCCGGCGGGGCGTAAATAACGCTGCCGTAGCACGCTGTCTTTCGCCGCCATTCTTCCGGATCGGCCCGCTCCCTGCTGTTTCTTATTCTTCCGCGGGGGGGTCGGCAGCCTTTTTACGCGGAGCGCGCCGTTTGGGTTCGGTTTTTTCCGCCGGGACCACTTCCTCAGCCGGTTTCGCCTTTGCCCTGGGCGCTCGCGGTTTCCGAGCCGGTTTCTTGGTTTCCGTTGCGTCTTTTTGCGGTTTGGTCGCAGCGGTTTGAACCGCTTCCTGCTGGTCCGCTTCAACGGTTGGTGGAGCCTTGTCCGCCGGTTTTTTCCGGGGCGCACGCCCTTTTCGGGGAGCCGTTTTCGGTTCTTCTTCCGCAGTGCCTTTAGCGGTGGTTCGGGGGGGCTTCGGCGCGTTTTCTTCCGTCCCTTTTGCCGGGGACTTCTCTTTCGGGGTGGCTTTTCTGCCGGCGCCGGATGATGAGCGTCTGGAAGGCCGACGTGCCTTCCGTACTTCCGCTGCTTCCACTGCTTCCACTGCTTCCACTGCTTCCACTGCTTCCACTGCTTCCACTGCTTCCACTGCTTCCACTGCTTCCACTGCTTCCACTGCTTCCACTGCTTCCGCTGCGTCCGCTGCTTCCGCTGCTTCCGCTGCAACAGG
>JARRKW010000350.1:0-2920 GCA_037387645.1 Desulfuromonadaceae bacterium | reverse complement strand
CTGCCCCTCCGACCACCGGCCCGGCAACTCGCAGGCGCATCGCCAGTGAATTCCCCGGCACCTGCCTGCGGGCCAAAATCAACAAACAGCTGTTCCTGGCTTCCGGCATTACCGTCGTCCCCCACCTCAACAAGCATGGCGAGATCATGACCGGGGTGGCGCTGAGCAAATATTTCCAGGGCCCCAGGCAACGAAGCGGGAAGGTCGGCAGCTAAAAAACTGTTGCATTCGCAGGCCAATCATGGTAATTAGTTGCGTTCCAAATCATCAGGAGGATTTTGAAAATGGCCAGAGTCTGTGAAATCTGTGGGAAAAAACCTTCGACCGGCAACAATGTCAGTCATGCACATAACAAAACCCGCAAGGTATGGTATCCGAATCTGCAGAAGATCAAGGCAGTGCACAAGGGAACCGTGCGTTCCATCAAGGTCTGCACCCGCTGCATCCGGTCCGGAGCTGTAACCAAAGCCCTTTAACAGGCTGTTGTACAACCGTCTGTGGCGCCCTGAACGGGGCGCTGGAATCCAGAACGAACAGCATAGATATGGATTCTGTGCGGCCTGGGGAAATCGCATGGCCCCGGGCCGGGATTGAAAAAGGTACCCCCGAACTTTTTCGCCAACCTCTTAAGAAAAAGAGGGGACGCCAAATGGCATCCCCTCTTTTTCTTTCCTGGACCAACCACCGGCCTAACGGCTAACCGCAATAGGCGATCCATTCGATTTCGACGGCAACCCCTTTGGGCAGAGCAGCGACCTGCACCGTCGCCCGGGCCGGGTAGACTCCCGCAAAACGCCGCCCGTAAATGTCATTAACCAGGGCAAAATCCGCCAGATCGGTCAGATAGATGGTGGTTTTCACCACCCGGTCGAAACCGAGCCCGGCCGCGGCCAACGCCGCCGCCATATTGTCCATGACCTGTTCGGCCTGCGCCGCGATACCGCCGGAAACCACCTCGCCGGTTTGCGGATGCAGGGGAATCTGACCGGAAAAAAAGACATAGTCGCCGGCCTTGACCCCCTGCGACTAGGGGCCGATGGCCGCCGGGGCCCGATCCGTCTCGATCCTTTCCAGGGACATGGTCCACCTCCTTGAACAGCGTCCGTCAGTGACGCATGCGCTCGACCTTATACACGCCCTTGACCTTCATGATGGCGTTGATCACCAGGTTGAGATGCTCCAGATCCTGCACCTCGATTTCGAAAACATTGATGCCGCGGTCGTCCGGCGTGGCCTGGGCGAGGGCGCTGGCGATATTGGCCTCACAGTTGGTAATGGCTCCGGTGATCCCCATCAGCATGCCTTTCTGATTGAGGCAATGGACTCTGATTTTGACCGGCCGGGAGGCTTTTTTCTTGCGGTCCCATTCCACCTCGATGCGTCGTTCCGGGTCGAGTTCGTGCACATGGGGACAATCCACCGCATGCACCGTCACCCCGCGCCCGCGGGTAATGAACCCCTGCACCGGGTCCCCCGGCAGGGGGTTGCAGCATTTGGCGAACCGCACCATGATGTCGTCAATCCCCTGGATCTTGATGGCGCTGGACGGTTTCTTGCGAAACTTGTTGATGACATTGTTGAGCTTACTCGGTTTGGGGCGTTCGGCCTTGAGCTTTTCCTGCGGCACCACCCGACCGATCACCTGTCCGAGAGGGACCTTGCCGTAGCCAACCGAAGCGATCAGATCATCGACCGAGTGGAAACCCAGATCCTCGGCGGCCGCGTTCAGTCCATCGGAAGCCAGAACCCGCTTCAGGCTGGTGTCGTACTTGCGCAGCTCCTTTTCCAGCAGACTCCGTCCCAGTTCAATGCTTTTTTCCCGCAATTCCTGTTGAATCCAGCTGCGGATTTTATTGCGTGCCTTGGAGGTGCGGACAAAGGCCAGCCAGTCCTTGCTCGGTTGCTGATTGGGGGACGTGAGCACTTCCACCATATCGCCGTTTTTCAGGGCCGTTTTCAACGGCACCAGCCGGCCGTTGACCTTGGCGCCGACGCAGCGACTGCCGACATCGGTATGGATGCTGTAGGCAAAATCGATGGGAGTCGATCCCGTGGGCAGCTCCTTGACGTCCCCTCTGGGGGTAAAGACATAGACTTCCTCGGGAAACAGGTCGACCTTGACCGAATCCATGAATTCCCGGGAATCCTTGACCTCCTGTTGCCACTCCAGCAACTGGCGCAACCAGCGGAAACGGTGGTCATCACGCTTGCCGGGGGTGGCGACCGCCTTGCCTTCCTTGTATTTCCAGTGGGCGGCGATCCCCTCTTCGGCGATCTGATGCATTTCCCGGGTGCGGATCTGGATCTCCATGCGGTCGCCATGGGAACCGATCACGGAGGTATGGAGGGATTGATACATATTCGCCTTGGGCATGGCGATATAGTCCTTGAAGCGTCCCGGAATCGGTTTCCAAACTGAATGGATGATGCCGAGCAAACCATAGCAATCCCGGATCGAATCGACGATAACGCGAAAAGCGATGAGATCATAGATCTGATCCAGATCCCCACCCTGGCGCTCTATTTTCTCATGGATCGAATAGAGATGCTTGGACCGTCCGGACACCTCGCCGTGGATGTTGTTTTCCGCCAACTGCAGGGTAATGATGTTTTTGACTTCCGCAATGTAGTCTTCCCGGGCCTTGACGATGTCACTGACCTGCTGCTGCAAATCGGAAAAAGCGACCGGATCCAGATAACGGAAGGCCAGATCCTCCAGTTCCCCCTTGAGCCAGCTGATCCCCATGCGATTGGCCAGGGGCGCATAGATGTCCAGGGTCTCCTGAGCGATTTTCTGCCGCCTCTCCTCCGGCTGGAACTCCAGGGTCCGCATGTTGTGCAGGCGATCGGCCAGTTTGATGAGAATAACCCGGATATCCCGCGCCATGGCCAGCAGCATTTTGCGAAAACTCTCGGCCTG
>JARRKW010000349.1:0-2932 GCA_037387645.1 Desulfuromonadaceae bacterium | reverse complement strand
TTCCATAACTTCACCGCGACCCTCCAGGATATAATTGAGATGCTCACTTTCGTGGCTATGATACGGGGTATGGCCTCCGGCCTGGAGGGTGAACACCCGAATGGAGAAATTCGGAGCACCATCGGCCCGGCCGATGGGGACCTGTCTGCTGGCGCCCGCGGCGCCATCCAGCCGGACCGGAAATACATCGCAGTTTTCAAGGCGGGTAATTTTCATGACAAACCTTTCGGGAATCGGTTGACACAGCAGAAAGACTTAACCATACCCTGTTTTTGCCCTTTCCAGCATAAAAAATACCCCCCCAGTCCGCCCCGTCAAGGGTTCCATTGGGAAATTTCACCGGTTTCGGCACCTCCCTGCGCCCTTTGGGGCCGGACAACGACCTTCCAGGTTCGCAAAAATTACCGGTCGGCATTGACGGCGTCGCGCGGCGCTTCGTCAAACAAGGGCGCCGGATTGGCGTAGCTGTAGGTCTGGTCCTGGTAGTTCCTGAGCACCACCTGCTCACCAATACTCTGCAGATAATCGGGCAGAAGCGGAATCTTGCCACCGCCACCGGGGGCGTCGATGACGTAGGCCGGCACCCCCAGCCCCGAGGTGTGGCCACGCAGGGCGCGAACCATCTCAATCCCTTCCTCGACACGGGTACGGAAATGATCGGTCCCCTGCACCATGTCGGCCTGGTAGATGTAGTAGGGCTTGACCCGGATCGCCAGCAGCTTCTGCATCAGCCGTTTCATTATCGCCGGATCATCGTTGACCCCCCGCATCAGCACCGTCTGGTTGCCCAGCGGAATGCCGGCATCGGCCAGACGGCCGCAAGCCTTGGCCGAGGTCTCGGTGATTTCGTCCGGGTGATTGAAGTGGGTATTGAGATAGAGGGGATGATAGCGCCGCAGCAGGCGCACCAGGGCCGGCGTGATCCGCTGCGGCAGCACCACCGGTACCCGGCTGCCGATGCGGATGATTTCGACGTGGGCGATCCCCCGCAGTTCCTTGAGAATCCACTCCAGACGCTCGTCGCCCAAGAGCAGCGGGTCGCCGCCGGAGAGGATGACGTCGCGGATCTCCGGCCGGCTGCGGATGTAGTCGATCCCCGCTTCGATGGTCTGCTGGTCAACCCGCATGTTCTCACCGCCCACCTTGCGTTTGCGGGTACAGAACCGGCAGTACATGGCGCATTCGGCACAGACCAGAAACAGCACCCGATCGGGATAACGATGCACCAGGTTCGGCACCGGACTCTGATTTTCCTCTTCCAGGGGATCGACCGGACAAACCGCATCCTGCAGCTCCTCTTCGGCGGGAACAGCCTGCTTCCAGATGGGATCACCCGCGGACCTGATAAGACTGAGATAGTAGGGATTGACCCGCATGGGGTAGCGCTCGACCACCGCTTCGAGGGGGCCTGGGTCGATGCCGAAACGGCGGGTCAAATCCTGTGGACGGGTAATGCTCGCCTGCAAAAGTTTCTGCCAGGTCTCCATCCTGTTCAGTTCTCCTTGAGGTCTGAAAAACGTTTGACATAGGTGATGCGGTCATCGCCGGGCTTGTAGAAGTCACGAATCCGGCATTCTTCCAGATAACCGGCCCGGTCGTAAAAACGCCGGGTGCGCTGGTACCCCCCCTGGGAGGAGGTTTCCAGACAGATCATGCGGCCGCCACGGCGACGCACCACCTCCTCGACATGCCGCATCAGGCGTTGCCCGACGCCGGAACCCTGGGTCGCCGGGTCGACGGCGATCCAGTAGAGATCGTAGTTGCCGACGCTAAGGGGCACCGGGCCGAACAGTACGTAACCGGCAACGCGGCTCTCGACTTCGGCCACCGCGACCTCGTAGTCCTTCTGGCTGTGGTCGTTGAGCACGATGCCGAGCAGTTCCAGCGCCACGCCCACCTCCTCGTCGGTAAAGGCGCCGGTTGCCTCCAGGATACGGACCAGATCGGGAATATCGGTTGCTTTCAATTCACGCACGGGCAGCCTCCTTGCGTTTCAGGGTCAGGTTGAGAATCCGGTCGATCAGCTTGGGATAGCTGAGACCGGCGGCGGCGGCGCTACGGGCCAGTCCGGCATCGGGGGACAGATCCGGGTTGGCGTTAATTTCGAGGATATAGGGAATGCCCTCGCGCAGACGGATATCAACCCGGGCATAATCACGGCAATCCAGCAGTTTGCAAGCCCGCAAACTGACATCCCGCACCAGCAGGGTTTCCTTGGCCTTGAGCGCCGCCGGGCAAACCGGCTCGGTCTGGGCATATTCCCTGGAATTCTCCAGCCACTTGCCTTCGTAGCTGACAATGGTGCGCTTGAGGCCGGGTTGAAAGACAATTTCGGAAATGGGCAGGGCTTCCATGGGGGCGTTGCCGAGCACCGCGACGTTGAGTTCGCGCCCCTCAATGAACTCCTCCACCAACGCGCCCTGACGATAGGTTTCGTGGACGTAGTGAATCCGTTTGCTCAACGCCTTTTCATCCTCGACGATACTGTCGAGGGTGATCCCCAGGGAGGCATCCTCGAAGCGGGGCTTGACCATCAACGGATAGATGAGATTCTTGGTTTTGGGAAACAGCTCGCCCGGCCGCACCAGCACGTAGCGAGGCGTCGGCAGGCTGTGGGCTTGCAGCAGATCCTTGCTGCGGGCCTTGTCCTGGGTCAGGCCGAGACAGAGGGGGGAAGAACCCGTATAGGCCATGCCGAGCAGGTCCAACAGGGCGGCGACATGGAGTTCCTTACGGCTGTCCCCCCAGAACCCCTCACAGAGATTGAACACCAGCTCGGGTTTTGAGGCGCGCAGTTCTTCGACAAAACCCATGAGGTCCGGTCCCAAGGCCACCAGCTTGACCTTGTGACCGAGCTGATGCAGGGCCGTTTTGACCGCACGCGCTTCCTTTTCGGCACCCTTTTCGGAAATCCGGTCCTGGGCTTCCCCCC
>JARRKW010000348.1:0-2935 GCA_037387645.1 Desulfuromonadaceae bacterium | reverse complement strand
GTTTGCTCTGCTTTTGGGTCCGCCCCCGCACCACATAAACTTTCGCCGCTAAATCAGCATGTTGGATATCCTAACTTAAACTTGGAAGGCAGCTTTCGAGATGTGTCTACATTGTTGACCTTTACCGGTCTCCGGTGTACAAAGAATACGGCTCGGAAATGCCCGCTAATACAAATATTTGACTCTGATTTTAAATTGTCGGGCAGCACCGTTCTGTTTTGGTCGGGTGGTCTTTTTTCCTGCCGGTCAGGTTACGGCAACCACAGTAATTTCCGATTTGGATACCGCGAGAAACCCCATTCCCGTCAACGAGGATCGATTCATGTTGTCAGAAAACACGGAACTGTCTCTGGATCCGGTTCATTTTACCCTTTGGTCTCCCGCACCCGGTCACACGATTCATGTCGGCGCGGAGCAGACGCCCTTCAGCCTGCCTCATTTGCCTTTGCCGGTCCGCCGGACCGATCTGACCGCGGGAGAACCCTCGGATAATGCCGTGGGACAGGGGGTTTATGATTATTTGCGGCAGTTTCCCGATTGTCCTCATAATCGGGAGTATGCGGAATTGTTGCGTGATGCTTTCCCGCATTTTCTTTCCGATCTCGGCGCCCAGATCCTGATGCTGGACCACAAGGAAGTTGAGAGTCAATACATCCAGCGGAAAATCACCTATATGAAAATTCTGGCTCTGCTGGATAGCGACAATCCGGGGATGTTGTTGCGTCTGGGCATGGAATATTACAACCTGAGTCAGATGTTTGCCGAATTTCTTCATTCCCGGCAATATCTCCTGTCCGCCATGGGTTATTTTCATCAGGTCCTGCGCGTGCAGGAAAATCATTTGGGCGCCTTGAATTATTTGGGGCAGATCGAATACCTGTTTGGCGATTATCCGTCCGCCATCGGTTGCTGGCGCCAGCTCATAAATCTGATGGAAGAAGGACCCGCCCGGCAGGAACTGAGCCGGCGGGTGGAGCAGCTGTCGGCGCGGGAACTTCCCACCTGTCCCCTCATCGATGAATATGAACATATCGGCCAGGCCATGGATCTTTATGGTCGGGACGAAATTGAAGAGGCTGCTAAAACCCTTGATATCATTGAAGAACAGGGGCAGTTTGCCAAGGAATTCGCCAGCCCCGAATTCTATTATTTCCTGGCGTTGTGTCGCAGTAAAACGGGGGATCCCGGCGGCGCTTTTGCCGCTCTGGAAAAGTCCTTGGAGTTAAATCCCGATTATGCGCCCGCCAACGAAGCCAGGGAGCGTTTTTGGGAAACCGGGAGTTTTTGAAAACAGATGACGGTCTGATTTAAACGGGCGGTTCAGCCTTACGAAGAGCCGGTTCGGGCCAATTCCGGGCGCCCGGTCATGAATTTATGAGGGGTTGTTTTTCGATCCTTCGCAAAGCGCGCTGAACAAACCCTTGCCGATCCGATCGATTTCTTGTATCCTTTGGTTTTTCAGGTGGTTGCGTTTTTAATTCAAGCGGTTTGATTTCGAGGAGTTGCTATCTTGAAACCAAAACTACTGTGGCTTGCCGGAGTTTTTCTTCTCACTGCCTGCTCGGACCTGCAGCATCTTCGTAGCGACAATCAGCTTCTGCCGGTACGCGAGTATGAACAATTGATTGTCGGGCGGCTCGATGCCAATTACATCGGGGATGAAAATTGTCTGGCGAAATGCCACAAGCACGATCAGATTCGTCGTGATTTTCAACGTTCCGTTCATGGGGAGCAGATTGCCCAGGAGACCGGCCTGCCCCTGGTCAATTGCGAATCCTGTCATGGCCCCGGAAGTCTGGCCGTTGAGGATGATCTCAAGGAAAAGGATCGCTGTAAATTCGAAACCCTGCTGCAGCTCGAACAGTTACCCCCCCAAGCCCAATCCCTTATCTGTCTCAAATGCCATTCGGCCGCTTCCACTCCGGCCTTGATCTTTTGGAGCGCGAGTACCCACGCCAATAACGATCTGAGCTGTTTTGACTGTCACGAACTGCATCAGGGCCCCCAGCAGAAGGTCAGTCGCCAGAAGATGGATGCCCTGTGTTTCAACTGTCATGCCGATGTCCGCATGGCCTTCGAACAGTTCTCCCATCATCCCATCCCGGAACATAAAATGGCCTGTGTCGACTGTCATGAACCTCATGGTTCCGCTCAGGATCGACTTTTACGCGGCAGCACCCGGAAGGATACCTGCACCCGCTGTCACATGGAATATCAGGGGCCTTTTGTTTTTGAACATGCCGACGTCACCGAGGACTGCTCCAATTGCCATGTGCCCCATGGTTCTCCCAATGCTCCGTTGCTCAGCAGTCCCGAGCCTTTCCTCTGTATGAAATGTCATAACGGACACGCCTCCTTCGCGATACAGAATGCCGAGTTGAAAGGGGTGTTTTATACCCGTTGCACAGATTGTCATTCCACTATTCATGGCACGGATATCCCCTCGACCCGGGGACGGGGTACCTTCATCGCTCGATGATTTCATTGAAAGCATCGAATCATTGCCCGATCTGGAGTGCGATGTGAACTGTTTAAATAAATTATTTCGACGATTGCCCTGGGCTCTTCTGATGCTGTTTGGAGTCCAGCCCGCCTGGGCGTTGGACGATCCTCCCGCGGATGTCGTTTCCGATCTCGCGGCGCGCATATCCCTCGGTTATCGGGGCTTCAGCACGGATCATGAAGCCGGCCGGGTGCTTTCCCATATGGCCATCGACGCGGGTCCCACCGTCGATCTGGAGGTCAAATTTCTCGATCCGACCCGGCGCTATCTGTTCCGCGGTATCTACCTGAATGATTCCGACTATTTATTTGAAGGGGATTTCGATTACAAGGGATTGCTGCGGCTCAACTTTGAAAGCGAGAAACTGTTTCATCATCTCGATGATTTTGCCCAGGACCAACGACCTCGCGCCGAGGGGACCCTGAATGGCGG
>JARRKW010000347.1:0-2939 GCA_037387645.1 Desulfuromonadaceae bacterium | reverse complement strand
AAATTATTCCTTGGTGAGGATTTCCTGGTGGACTTTCTCCGCGTCGCCGGTGTTCAGTTCCATCAGTCGAATCAAATGACCGTAGCTTTCGGGATCGGTTTGCGTGAAATGGATGCCGCTGATCTTCCCCTCGCTGTGTGAAACGACCCCCCGGAACTCCAGGGTCAGATCGGCCGAGAGGGGGAGCCGCAGCTGGCAGGGGGAATCCTTGGTCGGGGCGGCGTCCTCCAGTTGGACCTGGGCGCCGTGGAGGGAGAGGTCCAGCAGCAGTCCCTGCCAGAATTTATCCTGCACATTGATGGTCACCTGGGTGCCAAAGGGAATACGGCCGAACTTGCGTTTCTCTTCCATAGTCACTCCTTTTTAAAACCTATCTGAGGGGTGGCGTCGTCCGGGTTCAAACCATCCGCATGGTTCCCGGCGGACCATCACTGACCGTGCCGATGAAGAAGGCGTCGCAGCCCGCCCGAATCAGTTCCTGTCGGAACCGTTCCGCCTGCGGTTCTGTCACCGCCAGCAACAGGCCGCCCGAGGTCTGGGGGTCGGCCAGCAGATCGACCAGTTCCGGTGGGATGTCCGTGCCGTTGCGGACCTGTGGCAGATAGTGCTGGCGGTTGTGATAACTGCCGGCCGGAATCAGGCCCAGGGCGGCCATCTCCGCCACCAGCGGATAGAGGCGCAGCGCTTCCAGTTGTATCTCCAGCCCGACCCGGCTGGCGGCGGCCAGCTCCAGGGCGTGGCCGAGCAGGCCGAAACCGGTAATGTCGGTACAGGCATTGACCCCGACCCGGCCCATGATTTCGGCGGCGGTGCGATTGAGGGTCTGCATGCCGGTTATGGCGTCGCGCATGTCCGCCTCGGTGATGACCTCGCCCTTGAGGGCCGTGACCAAAATGCCGGTGCCCAGCGGTTTGGTCAGCAGCAGCCGGTCCCCCGGCAGCGCCCCCACCGTCGAAATCAGCTGGCGGGGATCGACCAGGCCGGTTACGGACAGGCCGTACTTGGGTTCATCGTCCTCGATGGTATGGCCACCGACGATAATGGCTCCGGCTTCCTGGATCTTTTCCGCCCCTCCTTGCAGAATTTCCGTCAATACGGATTGCGGCAGGCAGGAAGGGAAGGCCACCAGGTTCATGACCGTCAGGGGTTTGGCCCCCATGGCATAAATATCCGAAAGAGCGTTGGCGGCGGCGATGCGGCCGAAGGTCCGCGGATCGTTCACCACCGGGGTGAAAAAGTCGACGGACTGGACCAGGGCGCACTCCGACGTCAACCGGTAAACCCCCGCATCGGCAAAGGGGATGTCCCGGGAAAGCAGATTTTCATCATGACAACTCGGCAGTTGACGCAGCACCTGCGCCAATGGCCCGGGGGCCATTTTTGCCGCTCAACCGCTCGCTTTGGCCAGGGCGGTGAGTTTGATTCGCGGGTGACTCATCGATCGTCCTCGTGATTCAGGGTTGTGTTGCGGGCAGCTGCCAGGCTACCCGGACGTCCTCTTGCCGCAGGGTATATTTTTGTCGGTCAAAATATTCTAGCAGGGCTTGGGTTTGTTTGCGAGCACTGCCGAGCTGATCACGAAATTCGGCCATGGTCAAGGTCCGTTGCTGGGCAAAGTGGTCGCGGAGGAGTTGCAGGGCCTGCTCAAAGGTGTCGCGGTGGAAAAAACTTTCGTCATTGAGTTTTATCAGCCGGCTGGTGGCGAACAGGTAGGCGAAAAAATCGTCGCAATCCGCCACGGCAAGCCCCAGGTTTTCCAGCATGGCATTTTTGTTCCTGGCCAGGGCGCCTTCTTGCCGGTAGGCGCTTTCAATACGATCGATGGTCTGCTGCTGGGCCGCATCCGGCCGGGGTCGGAAGTCCGTCTGCTGGACCCATTCCTGCTGCTGTCGCAGCTTTTTTTCCTGTACGGCCCGGGCCAGGAGTTGCTCGTAGGCCTTGGCACTCAAACGGTCGGGCAGAACGCCCTTGAGGGTGGCGTGGGGAATGCCGGGCTGCAGGGGATTCTGTTGATGATAGCGGCAGGTTTCGGCGGTTAAGCGCTGGCACCAGTCGGTGAGGGTGCTGGGTAAAACCCACTGGTCGCCGAGTTGCACCACGCGTTGCTCCTCGGTGAGAGCGCGCAAATGCGCTTCGATACGATCCCGCCCCAGGCCCGAGGCCAGTTCCAGCTCTTTCAGCCGCAGACAGTGCCGTTCCGCGAGTTTCTGCAGCAGGAAGGCTTTGTCTCCCGCTTCCAGTTCCTGCAGGGCGGTCATGACCTCGTTGCGGAAGCGTTTGTGTTTGGCCGGTGCCGGATCGATGATCAGGCCGCCACCGATGGTGGTCATGGGGGAGTAGGAACGCAGGATGAAGCGATCCAGCCGGTGGGTGATCAGGGGACGATCGAGATGGATCTGGGCCAGGGCGTTTTCCCCGGGCGGGAGGCTGTCCCGGTCGAGCAGGGCAACGCGTCCGACGGCCCGGGCGGTGCCGAGGTAGAAATGGACCGGGGCACGAAACCGGAGGGGGTGGGGCGCCGTCGGCAGCAGGTGGAGCCGCGCATCAAGGCGTTCGGTCGGTGTGAACAGACCGCGGGTGGCGACCACCGCCCCGCGCCTGATCTGTTCGCAGTCGATGCCGGCCAGGTTGAGAGCCACCCGTTGTCCGGCCCGGGCCGCGGCCGGGTTTTCCCCGTGAATCTGGATTTCACGGACGCGCACGGGAATGCCGGGGGGGACGACCTCGACGAAATCACCGCTTCGGACCGTGCCCGAGAGCAGGGTGCCGGTGACGATGGTGCCGAAACCGGCCCGACTGAAATGGCGGTCGATGGGCAGGCGCATGGGACCGTCGGCGTCTCTGGTTGGCATGACGGCGGCCAGGGTGGTGATGGCGGCGACCAGCTCCGGAATGCCCGCGCCGGTGCGGGAGGACACCCGGCAGCAGGGGGCGTCCTG
>JARRKW010000346.1:0-2942 GCA_037387645.1 Desulfuromonadaceae bacterium | reverse complement strand
GAGGAGTGCTTTATGTGGTGCGTGAGGGGTATACCTCGACAGATAAAATGACCAAGGCCTTGCGCCTGTTGAAAAACCATAACTTGCTCGGAGTTGTCTGTAATGGTATGAGTCAGGTCTCCTCCGGGGGAAAATACGGTTATTACGGTTATTATGGCTATTATGGAAATGAAATGAACAGGAGTTAACAAACTAAATCCGGAAGACTGTTTTCGAGGTGATTTGTCATGAAATACCAGGGATTGCTTATTGGTTTGTTGTTTGTCACGTTGTTTGTTCCGTCACTGGCCCGGGCTGATTTTCGTCTGACTCCCGCGTTTTCTCTGCGGGAAGAATATGATGACAATATCTATCTTGATGCCCGAGACGAGAAAAGTGATTTCATCACCACGGTAAAGCCGACGGTCAATGTCAACTGGGAGACTAAGTTTGTCAACCTTAGTCTGAATTTTGGTCTGGAATATGAAAAGTACCTGAAACACAGTGGCGAGGATGAATTGCGCCCGAGTCAGGGTACGCGGCTCGATTCAACCTGGTCCCTTTACAGGGATGCTCTTTTTCTTCGGGTCACCGACAGTTTTGAGCGGGTAGCTATCGACGAGGGTGGCAAGGGGGGGCAGGACAACAAGCTGACCAACATGACCAGCCAGAACCGGCTTGTCATCAATCCCTACCTGCTTCTTCAGCCTCTCCGAACCCTGGAAGTTTACCTCGGTTATGAGTATGAGAACCTCTGGTACAGTAAGAAAGACGGTGATGATGCTGAACGGCATACCTATTCTTTGCAATTAACCAAAGAGCTCAGCCCGCGGATATCCTCTATTCTTTACGGGGGATATTCCCAATTCCGTCCCAAGGATAACAAGCAATCAATTTTCGATACGGAAGGGGAGGAAGAGTATGATCGCTATGACGCCCGCCTCACCTTGATTTGGAACATCACCGATTATGTTACTCTGAGTGGCAACCTGGGACGGTCCTGGATCGATTACGAGTATAGAGGTAATTCCGAAAGTGATCTGTACGGGGGGCAGTTGGACTACCAGATTACCCGCACTTTTTCGGTTGGCACCTCTTATCAGAAAGATATCGCGGATACCGTCGAAGATGGTACTCGCAAGAATAAGCGTTACTCCGTTTATTGTACCTATGAAGATCGGAGCAAGGTTTCACTTAAACTATTTAAGACCGAGAGCGATTATCAGGCGATTGATCGTCAGGATGATTCAAAAGGTGCAACCTTGAGTGGCGATTTGCCGATTACGAATAAAGAGGGGATCTCCTGGTTGCTCACCTATACCGATTACGAGAATAACGATGGTGAGAATAACCAGACGGAGAAATACGATCGCTATGGTGCCCAGTTGGAGTTTTATCATCAGTTGCGTTTGGGACGTTTGGCGCTGGGATATACCTGGAATCGTAACGAATCCAATATCTCCGACAACGATTACACCGACAATATCATTTTTGCCCGACTGGCTTTAACTTGGTAGGGATGAGGTCGTCAGGTTAAAGTCTGAAATCTGAGCGTTGATCAACAGGCACTGAACTAAGAGCCCTCGGTCTTTGGTTCAAGCCCCTTTGTAGGGTCCTTCATGTACGAAGCTTTTTTCGGTTAAACCACAAAGCCATTTGAACTGGTTCCCAATCCGCGGTTTTTATTCAACAGCCAGTCTCACAGAAAGGCCATGAGTTATCTTAAATATGGTCTGCAGGAGCGGGCCGGGTTTATCCTGTTAACCGGCGAAGTCGGGGCGGGCAAAACCACCATTATCCGTAACATCCTGAATAATCTGGAGGAAGATATCGCCCTGTCCATGGTTTACAATACCCGGGCGACCTCCAAGCAAGTGATTACCATGATCAACGAGGATTTCGGCCTCGATGTGAATGGCAAGGACAAAATTGGCTTAGTTCGTGATCTCAATGACCATCTTATTGCTCTGCACGCCAGTAATAAACGGGCAGTGTTGATTATCGATGAAGCGCAGAACCTGTCCCCGTCAATTCTTGAAGAGATCCGCTTATTATCCAATCTTGAGGCGGATAATTGCAAACTGGTGCAGATTATTCTGGTTGGTCAGCCCGAACTGAAAAAAATCATCACCCGGCCCGACCTGCGACAGCTGCGGCAACGAATCGCGGTACACTGCCATCTTGAGGCCTTGTCCCGGGAAGAATCCGAGGCCTATGTCTATCATCGTCTGGCCACGGCCGGGAACCAGGATGCTTTACACTGGGGTGAGGGGACCTTCGATGTCCTCTATGGCTACAGTGGGGGAATCCCTCGACTGATCAATGTTTTCTGTGATTTTGTCCTGCTTGCCGCCTTTGTCGAGGAAACCCGGGAACTGACTCTGGAATTGGTTGACGAGGTCATTGGCGATGTGGCCTGGAACCGGCATATTGAAACGACCAAAAATCCGGGCCGAGAGTTCGTGGCTTCCCCGGGAGACAGAGAGGGCTTGTCCGACCGTTTTCTTCTGCTGGAACAACGGTTGGCTGAGCTTGACGCTCTTCGGGAAGAGGAGGGGTGGATTGCCAAGAAACTGCTTCTTCACGAAGACCTTCTGAAGAGGCAGGAGGAACGCCGGGCGGATGATATCGGTCGTCTTGAGGTTGCCATAGAACAAATCGGCCGACAGCTTGAGCGGCTGCTTGCGGTGTCGGTCCCCCCAAGGGCGGTTTCCGCGGACGTGCCCCAAGCAACCCGAACGCAATCCGTCACGGCAACGTCTGCGGTCGCCGTTCCCCCGGCGGCCAAAAAACGGCTGTTTGAGCAGCGATAGGGGTAGTTTTGAGTTTCAGGCCCTATGCAGGATAAGGGTGGCCGCAGGTACAGGTTTTTGAAGACAAAGGTTCTGAAGAGAATTTCAGCCGGAGGCTGTTTGGTCGAAAAAAGCATGCAACACCCAATCTGGAATACGATGTAATGAATA
>JARRKW010000345.1:0-2943 GCA_037387645.1 Desulfuromonadaceae bacterium | reverse complement strand
TTATTGGTGGCCAAAAAAGTGGTCTTCCATAAAAGATTGGGTAGACTCATGTCAGCACTGTATGCAATACAAACGAGCTGGACGACAAAAGATGGCACAGGCGACAGAAATCGTGGTTATAGGGTTGCAACCTTTTCATGGCTCACCTTTTCGAGGATGTTTGTTCTTCTATTGAGCAATGCCTGTGCCGGGCGGGAGAAAAATTTTTTTGCGCTGAAAAGTTTATTAAATACAACTAGTTGTGTATTTGTGTGAAATGATGAAAAAAAGGTTGGACGTATGACGGACCATGACAGTGTGACAACCATGGTGTGACAGGCTTGTCACCTGGAGTGGGTATGAAGAGGGGTCAGGAGAGGGATGCCGGATCGTCGCTGGAGGAGTTGACGTCGGCGTCGAGGTTGTGTAGTTCGAGTTTGCGCAGCAGGGTGCGATAGGAAATGCCCAGGCGATGGGCGGCGCGGGTTTTGTTGTTTTTACAAACGCTTAGGGTGGAACAAATCAGGGTGCGTTCGATCTGCATGGTTAGGGTTTTAGTCAGCTCGGGCAAGGTGGTGCCCTTTTCGATGAGCTCCGTGGCCAGCGACAGATTTTTTGAACAGATATCGTTGCTCGCTAGCAGGGGGAGAGAAGCCCCTTTGGGGGCGATGAATTTGCCCAGCAGCGCCGTTTGTTTCATCTGATTTTCCAGTTCGCGGATGTTGCCCGGCCAGCTGTGATTCTTCAGGGTTTCGATCTCGCTATCGGTCAGGGCCAGAAAAGGCTTATCGTATTGCTGACAGTAATAGATAAGGAAATAATGGGCCAATAAAACCACGTCTTCCTGGCGTTCTCGCAAGGGTGGCAAATAGATGGGCATTTCGCACAGGCGAAAGTAGAGATCGCGGCGGAAACGCCCCTGTTCGACGGCTTTTTCCAGATCGAGATTGGTGGTGGCGATAATATTGGCGTGTACCTTAACCAACTTCTGTCCGCCGACGGCCATGAACTGTTTTTCTTCAATCACTCGCAGTAATTTGGCCTGGAGATGGGGCTGGATTTCCGAAATTTCATCCAGCAGGATGGTCCCCTGATTGGCCAGACGAAAATAGCCCGGAGCCGAAGATTTGGCATCGGTGAAGGCGCCTTTTTCATGGCCGAACAGTTCGCTTTCAAACAGGTTGTCCGGAATGCTGGGACAGTTGACCCGTATGAAGGGATGTTCTTTGTCGCGGCAGAATTCGTGGATCAGGTGGGCCAGAACATTTTTGCCGGTTCCGGTTTCCCCGCGGATGAGAATGGTCAGATCATGGCTGCAGATCTGCGGCAACAGGGATTTGATTTCCAGAATTTGCGGGGTGACACCGAGCATCATGGTGCCGGAGAGAAAGGAGGCTATTTCGACCAGTTCAATGCCCATGGTCTGACAGCCGTCCTGGATCCGGATATGCCGGATGATGCCGCTACCCAGTTTAAAAAAATGTTCTTTGCTGAAAAAAAGATTTATATGTACCGGTTCGTCTTGAGAAAAACGGATCCGGTCGGAAAGCTCAACGGCCAGGCCACCGGGGCTGGCGTTCAGCAGCCAGGCACGGACAGGGGAGGCCTGTGGGTCTGCCCGGAAAATTTTCAGGGGCAGACGTATCTTTTCCCTTTGATAACATCTGCGTTTGTCCTTGGTGAACATGATTCTTCCATGGAGGGGAAAATAACAGTTTCAATAATAGGAGGGCATTGGGCAATGTCAAGTTGCCAAATTAGAAAGCTTTTTCATTGGAAAATAGGAAGGGAAGGCTGGGCGGGATGGCTTCTGGCGCCGGCCGTTGCAGCCGGCGCTTGTCGGGCATCTTGAATTCTGTTTCCGGGTTGTGTCGCCGGAAAACGGGGGAAATATCGACGAGGGGGATGAATTTAGCGCTTGATATCGAGAATGGTTCCGGTCAACTCTTCCTGGGTCTTGATGACTTTGGCGTTGGCGGTGTAACCGGCCTGGGTTGTCATCAGGTTGACGAATTCCTCGCCCAGATCGACGTTGGACAGCTCCCGGGTTTCCTCATAAACCTCCACCGTGGTGCCGGGGGTGTTGACCTTGCTGATGTCCTGGACCAGAACACCGCCGTTGCGGGCCTCGGTGAGGGTGACCCGATCCTTTTTGAATTCGTCGGTGTTGCAATTGGCAATATTGTTGGCCGTGACCGCCAAACGGGTACCCATGGCGTTCATGCCCATAATGCTTTTGTCGAGAGCTTTGATCATGGACTTCTCCCTGATGCACAGTGAATGGTCAAAGCGACAGGAGGATAGCGGGAGGGGGAAGAGAAGAGGTGCAACCCTGCTGCCGTATTCCGAGCCGGAATTTAGGCCAGTGGCTTTGCGTCCCACCCTTTCGGATGGTTTGCCGATTTCTTTTATCCTAGCCGGAAGCTGACTCCGAGGTCAAGGTGTGTCGTGCTATTCCGAAAATTATTTTCCTTTATGACTTATTCTGTCTTGCGAGGGACGGACTATAGAGACAAGGTTATTTGTTGTTTGCCATATGGGGATGGCGGAGGTTAAGCTGTTGATCGCTGTTTTTTTAATTATTGAGAGGTGGGAATGGTATCAGCCGCGATGGGTTGAGCGGTTCAGCTTCGTAGGATGCGGTGAGGAACGAACCGCATCAATGTTTCAAAACAAATCAGTAATCCCGGGGTTGCGTCCCCGGGCGACGCCTTCCTTTCTTTGCTTGTCCAAAGAAAGGAAGCAAAGAAAAGACACCCCGCGCCTGGCCCTGCGGGTCCCCTGCGCCCAGCAGAGGTTTTGCGGGAGGGCGAAAACTCGTTGCGCTCAAACATCCGCCCTCCTGTTTCGCAAAACCTCCACTCGGCTCCGGCTGCGGTGCAGGGGAGGTAAACGTACGTCTGGGAGTGAAAATGAGATTTTTTCATAACAACAAGCACCTGCACCGAAGGGTGTCTTGACCAC
>JARRKW010000344.1:0-2952 GCA_037387645.1 Desulfuromonadaceae bacterium | reverse complement strand
CTGCAACCGGCAGCCAGTGTTTTTGTCGGCAGTATGGGAAAAGTCAGGGCGCAGAATCCGGTTGCGACCGCCTCTGTCCAGGTCGATGCGGCGGACATGGAGCCGCATGCCGGACTCAACAGCGAAATTGTCACCACCATCACCGCCTGCCAGAATTGCCATCGCAATGAAAACACGGCCACCCATCCGGTGAATGTGTATGCCAAGCCCGGTATGATCATCCCGCCGGAATATCCGACCCTGCCGGATGGCCGGATCAGTTGTGTCTCCTGTCATGCCTGGCACAGTTCCGAATATGAATTTCTGGCATTCAAACCGGGCAAGCGGGAGCTCTGTATCGGTTGTCACCGGGATATGTTGTAAACAACGGACAATCCGTCCGTATCTTTGTGCGGGTTCGAAGCGAAACCGGTCGGTGTCCGGCCGGGCGGGGAGAGTGTGCACCTTGCGCTATCTGTAAGGCGCAACGAGGAATGGCTGGCTGCGGCGAAAGGCTTCATGACGAA
This sequence comes from Desulfuromonadaceae bacterium, assembly GCA_037387645.1. Lineage (GTDB taxonomy): Bacteria > Desulfobacterota > Desulfuromonadia > Desulfuromonadales > Trichloromonadaceae > Trichloromonas. Next base: position 2,446 of record JARRKW010000344.1, on the reverse strand, counting down.
TATGGCGAGTAAAGGATAAAAAAATGGAATCCACCGACAAAATCTTCTACAGACGGAAAAAACTCAATCTTTCGGTAAAACGGAAATTTCAGATGTGGCTGCTGGTCCGGATTCTCGGCGTGGTCGCGGTCAGTTCCCTGGTGGCGGTGGCCATTCTCTATTTCTATGCCCGGCAGGAAATTTCCGCCTCCTTTTATACGGCCCATATTCAGATCCGTCGGGTCAGTGATTTGCTCTTCCCGGTCATGGCGGCGGGCGCCTGCGTCAGTCTGCTGAGTGGTCTGTTGCTCGCTCTGTTCCTGCCGCAGAAGTTGGCCGGCCCCGTTTTCCGGGTGCAGAAAGGTCTGGAACAGATCGGTGCGGGGGATCTCACCTTCCGGGTTGGGCTGCGCAGCAACGATGTGTTGGAGGATCTCGCCGATTCAGTGAATGCGACCACGGCCAGCCTCCAGACAAAAATTCAGGAAATCAAGGTTGGACAGCAGGAACTGGATCAGTTGCTGGAGGCGGCCCGAGGCCAGGAGGTTGCGGCGGTGCTGGAGCGTCAGGGGCGGGCTCTGGAGCGTTTGCGGACCTGATTTCCCCGCTCGCTGCTCCCGTTCTCGCGGGAAGCCATCCGGGAAGGCTAAAGCGTCTCGTCCCGGCTGAGGCTGTCGATCAATTTTTGAAAACGTTGGCTGAACGCCGGCAGGTTTTTACTGCTGCTGGCGCAGAGGTGGATCCGCGCCCCCTTCTTTTCATTCGGGGTGATGCGGACCCACAGGCGGCGGTGGGACAGACAGAAGCTGATGAACAGACCCAGCATCAGCTGAATGGAACCGAAGCTGACAATCCCGATGCCGGGATCCTTGGTGGCGAGCAGCAGGCTGGTATAGAGCTGGCGGATGGAGAGGGTGAACTGTCGGCCCGGCGGACCGATGGTTGTCTGTTGCCGATTGTTGATCCAGATCTCTTCGGCAGCGGCGTCGGGGCCTGTGGTCAGCAGGAGCTTGGCCCGCTGAACGATGCCGTCCGGATCCCGCTGCAGTTCGGCGACCCGGAAGAAAATGCTGGTGCCGGGCCAGTTGACGTCCCGATCCGGCGGTACCCGGAAGGCCTGCTCGTCGGCCAGGGCCTGGCTTTGGATGACGACGAAGTATTCCTCCAGCGGGTGGGCATCGGCCTTGTAAAAGGTGATGTCCTGAAAACTCAGAGGATCGTTGACGAAAATGGTTTTGTGGGCGAGCTCCGCCCCGCTCGGGCCCAGTACGGTCAGGGTCGAACGTTCTCCCCGGAGGCCCTGGTTGGAGTAGGTCATGGGCTCGAAATCGTCGCAACGCAGTTCGAAATCCAGGGGGATGGGGTCGCCGCTGCCCTGCTGATAGACGGTGCGGGTGCTGCGTCCTTCCGGTAGAAAGACGTAGGCCTTGAAGCCGTACAGGCTGCCGATCATGGCCCCGGCGAAGATGAACAACAGGCTGCTGTGGACAACGAAAACCCCCAGCCGGGTCCAGCAGCCCCGTTGGCAGAAGAGGAGGATCGAGCCGTCCGCGTCGTCGCGGCGCTGCATGTTTTTCCACTCGCACCGGGCCAGGACCTGTTGCAGCCGTTCAGCGGCGGCGGCGGCCGACAAACCGCTTTTCAGGGTGGAGCCGGGGGTCATCTTCGCCAGTCTTTCCGGGTCTATCGCCAGATTGTCCTGACGCATCTGGCGCCAGGTATGGGGGAGACGTTCCAGGCTGCAGACAATCAGATTGAGGGCGAACAGGCTAAGCAGGGCCAGGAACCACCAGGACCCGTACATGTGGGTCAGGTCGCAACGCGCCAACAGGCGGGCCAGCTGTTCCCCGTATTCCTGCTGGTAGTATTCGGGAGCCTGCCCCTGTTTGATCAGGGTGCCGAGGATCGAGGCCACGGCCAGAAGGATCAGGGTGGTCAGGGCAAGTTTTACCGAGGCGAAAAACCGCCAGAGGACATTTTTGTTTTTTAACATCGGATTAATTCGCTTCTGATTGCCAGTTTTAAAGGCTAAACTGGGGAAAATGACCTTCTCGATAGCATCCTTACTACGTTAATTCCAGATTGGAGTCAACGATTTTAAAGTATGAAATTCCTCATGCAACGACCACTTGCAAGAGTTCTTCTCATTCTGGTGGTTGGTATTCTGGTTTATGCCAACAGCTTCCACGTCCCTTTCATTCTGGATGACTATCTCTGGATCGAAACCAACGACGTCATCAGGAACCCGGCCAATTTTCTGCCCGGCGGACCGGGCTATGCCGCCAGTCCGACCCGCTTTGTCGGGCTGCTGAGTTTTGCCCTTAACTACCGGTTTTCCGGCCTGGAGCTGTTCGGTTATCATCTGGTCAATCTGGGCATTCACCTGGGTTGCGCTCTGCTGGTGTACGCGCTGTTACGCCTGACCCTGGAGACTCCCCTGTTGACAGCCGGAAAAAATGGCTTGGTT
>JARRKW010000343.1:0-4236 GCA_037387645.1 Desulfuromonadaceae bacterium | reverse complement strand
CCACCGGCTCGGTTCCGACCCTGCCGGAATCCCTATCGGTGGACCGGAAAAATGTTTTGACCAGCGATGAAATTCTTGCTATTAAGGAGATTCCGAAGAGCCTGTTAATTATTGGCGGAGGATACATCGGGTGTGAATTTGCCGGTATTTTTTCCACCTTCGGCGTCGCGGTCACCATTGTTGAACAGCAGCCGGTGCTATTGAACCGTAGTGATCGGCAGGCGGTCCGCGAGGTTGAAAAGTCGTTCAAGGCGGCCGGCATCCAGATCCATCTCGATACAGCGATTGCAAACCTCGAAAGCGGGGCTGCCGGTGTTCGGGCGACCCTTTCCGACGGTGAAATTGTCGTTGCCGACAAGGCGTTGGTTTCCATCGGGCGTCGGCCCAACAGTGCGGGCCTCGGACTGGAGGAGGCGGGTGTTCGTTTGGACAACGGCGCCGTGGTGGTTGATGAGCAGATGCGGACCAACGTCGCTGGCGTTTATGCCATCGGCGACCTGGTTGGTGGTATTCAGTTGGCCCATGTCGCTTCGTACCAGGCGGAAGTTGCCGTGACCAACGCCCTGGGTGGAGAAGCCCGCGCCAATTATCGAGTGGTTCCCAGTATCATTTTTACCCAACCCGAAATTGCTCAGGTCGGTTTGACCGAGGAACAATGTCGCGAGCGCAAACAGGGATATGTCGCCGGTCGTTTCGCTTATCTGGCGTCGGGGAAGGCCCTGTGCGACGGCGATACCCGCGGTACCGTCAAGATTCTGGCCGATGCGGATGATGGACAGCTGCTGGGGGCGACGATCGTTGGAGAAGAAGCTTCAACCCTGGTGGCCGAAGTCGCTCTGGCCATGCAGAGAAATCTGACGGCCGAAGAGCTGGCTCAGGGGATTCGCGCCCATCCCAGTTTGCCGGAGATCATCCAGGAAGCGGCCGAAGATGTTTCCGGTTCTGCGGTTCACAAGGCAAGTCGCACTGCCGCTCGGCGGAATTCCCTGGCGCGCTAGTGCTTTACGACCCAAGTCGCTTATCAAAAAGGAGGTAGAGGGAATTATGGCCCTGGTTGTGCAAAAGTACGGCGGGACTTCCGTAGGTACCATTGACCGAATCCGCAATGTTGCCCGTCGCGTGGCCAAAACCTACGACGACGGCAATGATGTGGTCGTTATCGTGTCGGCAATGGCTGGCGAGACCAACAAATTGGTGGCTCTGGCCAACGAAATCTGCGAATTTCCCAGTGAGCGTGAATACGATGTTCTGGTGGCTACCGGCGAGCAGGTCAGCATGTCGCTGCTGTCCATGTGTCTGCAGTCCATGGGATACAAAGCCAAAAGCTATTGCGGGTTCCAGATTCCGGTTCTGACCGATAGTGCCTTCTCCAAAGCGCGCATTGAAGATATCAGCGACAAAAATATTCGCGAGGACCTCAAGGGAGGAACCATCATCATTGTCGCCGGTTTCCAGGGGGTGGACAAGGAAGGGAATATTACCACGCTGGGGCGGGGTGGTTCCGATACCTCGGCGGTGGCCGTCGCGGCGGCTCTCAAAGCCGATGTCTGCGAGATCTTTACCGATGTCGACGGGGTTTATACCACCGATCCCCGCATCGTGGCCGATGCCTCCAAGATGGAGAAGATCTCCTATGACGAGATGTTGGAGATGGCTTCCCTGGGGTCCAAGGTATTGCAAATCCGCAGTGTGGAGTTCGCCAAAAAATACGGCGTGGTGATCCATGTCCGTTCCAGTTTTAACGATAATCCAGGAACCCTGGTGATGAAGGAGGATGCCGATATGGAGGCCGTTCTGGTTTCGGGAATTACCTACAACAAAGATGAAGCCAAAATTTCTGTGATGCGTGTTCCCGATAAGCCGGGGATTGCCGCTCAGCTGTTCTCACCGCTGTCCCACGCCAATATCACCGTGGACATGATCATCCAGAACGTTTCCCACGAGGGCTATACCGATCTGACTTTCACGGTGCCCAAGAGCGATTTTAAGAAGGCCCTTAAAATCATCGAAGAAACCGCCAAGGACATCGGGGCCGGCGGCGTCAGCTGCGATGAGAACATTGCCAAGGTGTCCATTGTCGGCGTCGGCATGCGTTCCCATTCGGGTGTGGCCAGCAAAATGTTCCAGACCCTGTCCCAGGAAGGAATCAACATCCTGATGATTTCGACCAGTGAAATCAAGGTTTCCTGTGTCATCAGCGCCAAATATTCGGAACTCGCCCTGCGGGTGTTGCATGATGCGTTCGGGCTCGGCAGCAAGGACGTCAAAGTCGAGTAATGACCTGAACGATTACCGGATTAGAATGACCGCTGGTCTTTAGGGGCGCAGGTTCAGGGCCACCGCAGTCGGACGCGTTTCGGCTGCGGTGGCTGTAGGGTCCCGGCGGACCCGGTCAGAGGGAAACGGGGAAGAACGGAATGAATCAGATCAAGCTTTATGATACGACTTTGAGGGATGGAACGCAGGGGGAGGATGTCTCTTTCCTGGTGGCGGACAAGATCCGTATTGCCCAGTTGCTGGATGATCTGGGGATCCATTACATCGAGGGTGGTTGGCCCGGATCCAATCCCAAGGATATCGCTTTTTTCAAGGATATCAAAAAGGTGACCCTGAACCAGGCCAAAATCGCCGCTTTCGGCTCAACCCGGAGGGCCAAAACCACTCCGGACAAGGATAACAATATCCGCACCCTGATTCAGGCCGAACCCGATGCCGTGACCATTTTCGGTAAAACCTGGGATTTTCATGTACATGAGGCCCTGCGTATCAGTCTGGAAGAGAACCTGGAACTGATTCATGATTCCCTGGCCTACCTGAAGGAGCATGTCGGCGAAGTCATTTATGACGCCGAGCACTTTTTCGACGGCTACAAGGCCAATCCCGAATATGCTCTGAAAACCTTGCAGGCGGCCCTTTTGCCCCAACCCGGCCTCCGAGTGGAGGCCCAAGAACAAGACCCCCACGCCGGTGCGGCGGGCCTCCACTATGACCTCGCCGAACTGCCGGTGCCCCCCTGGGCATTCATACCCACAATGACAGTGAGTGCGCCGTGGCCAACTCCCTCACCGCCGTCGCCCATGGCATTGTGCAGGTGCAGGGGACCATCAACGGTTTCGGTGAACGTTGCGGCAATGCCAATCTCTGTTCCCTGATTCCCTCCCTGCAGCTCAAAATGGGTAAGGACTGTGTCGGCGAGGAACAGCTCAGGCATTTGCGCCAGGTCTCCCGTACGGTATATGAGATGGCCAACCTGGTGCCCAACAAACATCAGGCCTATGTGGGCAATTCCGCCTTCGCGCACAAGGGGGGCGTCCATGTTTCGGCCATTCAGCGGCATCCCGAAACCTATGAGCATATCCGGCCCGAGCTGGTCGGCAACTGTACTCGGGTGCTGGTTTCCGACCTGTCCGGACGGGCCAATGTTCTGGCCAAGGCCGAGGAATTCAACATCAATCTCGACAGTAAAGATCCCGTTACCGTGGAGATTCTTGAGAATATCAAGGACCTGGAGAACAAAGGCTTCCAGTTCGAGGGAGCGGAAGCTTCCTTTGAGCTGCTGATGCGCCGAGCCCTCGGCACCCTGCGGAACTTCTTTTCGGTCATCGGTTTCCGGGTCATCGATTCCAAGCGGCACGAGGATGAAAAACCGATTTCCGAGGCGACGGTGCAGGTCAAGGTCGGCGGGCGGATCGAACACACCGCCGCTGAAGGTAACGGGCCGGTCAATGCCCTCGACAATGCCTTGCGCAAAGCCCTGGAGAATTTTTATCCCCGTCTGCGGGAGATCCGTCTGCTCGATTACAAAGTCCGGGTGTTGCCGGCCGGAAAGGGAACCGCTTCGGTTACTCGGGTGCTGATCGAGTCGGGCGACAAGGGCGGACGTTGGGGGACGGTTGGGGTCAGCGACAACATTATCGATGCCTCCTACCACGCGCTAGTGGATGCCCTGGTCTACAAACTGGTGAAGGACCAGGAGGACTGACAGCGTGCGCTCTCCCCGGGGGACGGCGCTGTTGATTATCCTGTTGCTGATTTATACCGTGGTTTTATTCGGCCGAAAGATCTGTTGTGAAACCGATCTTTCGGCCGAATTTTTTGTAAAGAGCAATAAAGTTACGGTGTTGCTGGCGAATGGTTTCCCGAAGCAGGGCATCTATCAATTTAATGACGGAATGGATCTTTATTCCGCCATTAAATTGACGGTTGGAGGGCGGGCCGCTTTGTCCTCCCGGCAGC
>JARRKW010000342.1:0-2972 GCA_037387645.1 Desulfuromonadaceae bacterium | reverse complement strand
TGCGCTCATAGATGACCTCCCGGCCCATAATGCTGCCGGCATAGGCCAGGGCATTGCGGGTGGGCTCCAGCTTGCACTTGAAATCACCGATCAGCACCCAGATGACATCGGCCTTGCGGCTGACCAGCACCACCTCCAGCTCTTTACCGTTCTCGGCGCGAACCTTGATTTTTTCATCCTGCATGGCAGCCTCCGGGGCCTTCAGCAACCGCAACCGCAGTTGTGGCAGACCTTTTTGTTGTGTTCTTCCGGCTCGATGGTTTCGGGCGCGAAGGCCACCCGGTTGATACCCCGCTTGAGATCCTCGAGGAAATCGCAATGGGGGCTGGAACCGATGACGTGGCCCAGGCAGAGATTGCCGATGCCGTCCTTGGGCGAACGCAACCGCACCGAGTTGAGGATATCGCCGTAACCGTTGACCTGAATGACGGTATCGCTTTCCGACTGTTGCTTCAGCGCAATACCGAAACGGACCATCTCCTTGCTCATGGCGGCCAAAAACTCGGCCACCGCGGTCTCGTCGATATCGATCTGCCAATCTTTTCGGGGAAACTGGCGGGCATAAAACACCACGCTGATCTCTTTATCTGCCATGCAGGTCTCCTTGTTTCGAAGAGACGTTCCGTTACAGCTGGTGGATCCAGGAGGTATCGCCGCTGCCCTGGCGCAGCACCTCGAGCTGGTCGTCCACCAGACTGATCACCGTGGAGGGATCCCCCAGGCGGATGCCGCCATCCACCACCAGATCGACGGCCCGACCCAGGGCGTCATGGATCAGGGAGGGATCATGCATCGGCTCCTCGCCGGAGACGTTGGCGCTGGTGGTGACCAGGGGATGACCCAGTTCCCGGACGATGGCCAGAGCGATGGGATCGTCCGGAATGCGGATGCCCACGGTCTTCTGACGGGTGGTGAGGGTATCGGGGACCACCCGGGTGGCGGTGAGCACGAAGGTCTAGGGCCCGGGCAGATGGCGTTTCAGGATGCGGAAGGCAAAGTTGCTGATCTGGGCATAGGAGGACGCGTCGGACAGATCGGCACAGATGAAGGAAAAGGGTTTCTTGGAGTCGCGCTGCTTGATCTGATAGATCTGCTTGACTCCTCTTTTGTTGAAAATATTACAGCCGATGCCGTAGGTGGTATCGGTGGGATAGGCGATGACCCCACCCTGGCGAAGACACTCGACCACCTGACTAATCAAGCGTTTCTGCGGATTTTGCGGATTAATGGTGAGAATCATGGCTGGCTCCTGAAGTCCCTGTTGCTTGTTACCGCAGGGATATTAGCACAACTTGCGGACCAGCGAAAGCAAAGAGGCTTCCTTTGGCGGAGGAGCTGCTAAAGCAGAAACTTCAGCCGGGGAACCTGCCGCAAAGCGGCGTAGAGCTGCTGCAGCTGAACATAGTTCTGCAGCATGAGCAGGATGGAAACACACTGGTGAGCGCCACCGGAGCTGGGTCGCAGCTTCAGGGCATCCCGGGACAGGGGCGTTACAGCCGCAACGGCGGCGCAGACATCGCTGACGAAGGTCTCGTCATTGGGACCGAAAGCCTTGAACAGATGGTCGCAGGGGAAGGCAAACAGCTCTTCCGTGGGAATCGAGGTCATAGCATTCCTCACTCGGAATGGGCCACGCCGGTATGACCGAAGCCGCCATCACCCCGGACCGTCGTTTCCAGATCCTCGACCAGCAGCAGCTCGGCCCGCTGCACCGGAGCGATCACCAGCTGGGCAATGCGATCGCCATGGTCGAAGCGAACATTTTCACTCCCGTGGTTGATGACGATAATACCGATTTCTCCACGATAGTCGGCATCAATGGTACCGGGAGCATTGACCAGGGCGATCCCCTGCTTGAGGGCCAGGCCGGAACGCGGCCGCACCTGCCCCTCGAAACCGGGCGGAATGGCCATGGCCAGACCGGTGGGAATCACGCCGCGTTCGCCGGGTCGCAGTTCCATTGGCGCGTCGAGGCAGGCGCAGAGATCCATGCCGGCGGCCAGATCGGTCATGTAGCGGGGCAGCCGGGCGCGTTCCCGCAACCGCCGCACTGGGATGGTAAGCGTTTCCACAAAAGCACTCCGCAAGGGTATCAGCTAAAGGCCAGTCCGTTCCGGGGGAAATCGATATGCCGGTTGCGACCGACCAGCTGCAGATGCAGCAGTTCATCCTGAAACAGGGAATCGGCAAGCTGGCGCACCTCTTCTCCTTCGATGCCGTCGATGGCGGCGACAATGTCCGCCACTTCAGGCTGATACCCCAGATAAAACTCGTTTTTGGCCAGACGCATCATGCGCGTTTCCGTGTTTTCCAAGGACAGCAGCAAACGCCCCTTCAGGTGTTCCTTGGCCGACTGCAACTCCTGGGCGGTGGCGACCTCCCGGGTCAGACGCCGCATTTCCCCGAGGATCAACCCCAAGACCCGGGCCAGCTGCTGATATCCGGTCGCCGAATAGACCACCAGGCCGCCGGCATCGGAATAACAGTTGAGATAGCTGTAAATGGAGTAGGCCAAGCCGAGTTCTTCACGGATTTTTTGGAACAGCCGTGAACTGACACTCCCCCCCAACAGGGTATTGAGTACAAAAGCGGCAAAGCGCTGGGGATGCCGCTGACTGGGGGCGGGAGTGCCCAGGCAGAGATGGACCTGTTCCAGATCCCGATCGTTAACCTGCATACCGCTGGTCGGTTGGGGCGTGGACAGCCCGTTTTTGCTGCTTTCTTTGGGCAGGGAGGCGAAGGCGGCGGCAACCTGATCGACCACTTCCTGATGGTTCAGGCAGCCGGCGGCACAGAGCAGCAGATTATCACCACGATAATGGTTCCGGATGTGTTCCAACAGGGTCTGCCGCGATAGTTGATCGATGGAATCAACGGTTCCGCAAATGGGCCAACCGAGGGGATGACTCCGCCAGAATTCCCGGCAGAAGAGTTCATGGACCGAGCCTTCGGGATCATCGGCCAGCATGAGG
>JARRKW010000341.1:0-2974 GCA_037387645.1 Desulfuromonadaceae bacterium | reverse complement strand
AAACCTGGAGCTCCCCTTTGAAAGCAGCGAGATTAAAAACGGTCCGGCGCAACTTCGGGTCGTCGCCGTCGACCAGAGTCTGTTCCCCCTGGGTTCCGGCAGCACCAGCGAACAGACCTTCAGCTTTGAAATCGACAACAGGGCACCGACCATCTCCCTGCTCAGTCGCGCCCATAATTTGTACCGGGGCGGTACCGGCCTGGTAACCTATACCCTTTCCGAAGTGGTCAGTCGTACCGGAGTACAGGTGGGGGATCGGTTTTTTCCGGGTTATCAACAACCGTCCGGCGACTACGCCTGCCTGTTCGCCTTTCCCTACGATGTCAAAACCAAGGATTTCATTCCCAAAGTTCTCGCCGTAGACCTCGCCGGAAATGAACGGCAAGCGGGTTTTTACTATCACACCAACAGCAAACCCTTCCGCCAACGGGACATCACCATCAACCAGCAATTTCTCGATGCCAAAATGCCCCCCTTCGCGGATCGCTTCCCCGAAGCCGGTTCGCCCCTGGAGGTTTTTATCAGGGTCAATCAAACGCTGCGCGCCCAAAATCGCGCTTTCCTCGGCGAACTGAGCCACAAAACCTCACCCACCCCCCTTTGGAGCGGGGCCTTTTTGCGCCAGCCGCAAACTGCGACCTTATCGCTGTTCGCCGATGCCCGCAGCTACTATTACCAGGGGAAGAAGGTGGACCAGCAAACCCATCTCGGCATCGACCTGGCTTCCACGGCGCAGGCGCCCCTGGAGGCGGCCAACCATGGGACCGTCGTCTATGCCGACGAACTCGGCATCTACGGGCAGTGCGTTATTATCGACCACGGGCTCGGCCTGCAAACCCTCTATGGACACATGAGCCGGATCAACGTTAACGTCGGCCAGGAGGTGCAAAAAGGACAGATCATCGGCAATTCCGGCGCCACCGGACTGGCCGGGGGAGATCACCTGCATTTCGGCGTCATCCTTTCCGGACTGCCCGTCGCCCCGGTGGAATGGTGGGACGGCGATTGGATAAAAAACAACGTGACCGCTAAACTCGAACAGCGCCCGCAAAAATAATGGCTGTCTGTACAGGGCAACGGGTCGGGGAATTCACCTCGACCCGTTGCCCTCTCAAACCAGTCGAACCGGAGCAAAACCTCCCCCGGGCGTCCGCAGGTTGGTGACCTGCCCCTGATAGAGCCGCGCCGCGACCCCGAGAACGCGCTGCCCATAAACATAGAGGCGGAAATCCGTTTTCATGGCATCCTCGGCGTCCCCGGTCAGGGACGGGGGAACCCAGCGTTGCACCAGGGTCTCCTCCGGAGCGAGGGCCAGATAACGGCCGCGGGTGATTTTTCGCCCCAGTAACACCCCACGGCTGCCGAAACAGTCAACCGGTTTGAACACCCAATCTCCCCGTTGCCGCCAGAGCTGCTCTCGATCCAGATCCCGCAACAGCCGACTCTCGGGAACCAGTGCCCCGAGCAAACCCATATCCGCCTCGCTCACCCCCAGGCTCCGCAATTTTTGCGGGTCACTCCAGAGTGCCAGACGTCGCTTGTCCGCCAACAGCCCATAACTGAAAGGATGCGGCGTCAAACAGAGGCGCCGCTGCCGGCAGGCGGCGCGGATTCCCGCCATGGCCTCACCCTGCAGATAAAAATCGCAATGACGATTGTAGATCAGCTCGATCCGGCGACCCCGGTGAAAAACCCCCTGCGCTCCCGCTTCCAAGTCTCCCGGATCGACGATCACCAGGGGAATGCGCCAATGGGCTTCCACCAGACGGCGGAAATACTCCATCTCGCCGTACAGAAACTGGGCTTCGGGCTGTTCATCGATGATGGCCATCAGCGCCGGCCGTTCCAGCCGACCGGCACTCCACCGCCGCAGCTCCGCGCTGAACTGGCCGAGCAACCGGGCACGCATCCGCCGCGGGAGCGCCGCCGGATCCATGACCGAGGACCCAAATTGGGCGAGCAGAGCCAGAAACCAGCCACCGGCATTGGTGTTGACCTCAATGAGTTGCGGACCCTTTGCGGTCCAATGAAAATCATACCCCATCATCACCGCATCATGCCGGGGATCGGTTCTGGCGATTTCCGGCAGCTGTCGAAAGATTTCGGCCTGGTACGCCGGCAAGCGACTCAGGCGATAGAGCGTTCGAACCAGCGCGATCATCTGTCTGAGTCCCCCCATCGGCAACAGGGCGGTACGGGGACTGATCGCCTGCCGGTATTGCTCCAGTTTATCCATATTCAAGACCTCGGTTTGGGGCGAAAATTATCATCATGCCATATTTTTTCCCGGCATCCCAGGAATGCCGAAAAATATCCCGCCCCGACTTTGACACCACAACAATTTCAGTCATAATTTTTATTAAGACCATTCAGATATCGAAAATCTTCCGTTCCTGCTTTACCGGCGCAGCTTCGGCAACCACTATTTTGCCCGAACGAAATGATCAAGGAGGTGACCATGCCCCAGGAACTCAAAATGCAGGAAGCGTTGAAACAGGCCATTCATGCCAAAAAGAACCTCATGGATTTTTACTTGAAAGCCGCCGACATCAACAAAAATGCTGCCGGGAAACAAATCTTTCAGCGACTGGCCGGCGAAGTCAAGGACAACATCGGCCGTTTTTTTCAACATTACAGGGGCTCCGAGCTGGGCTCCTTCGAAGAATTCATTGCCATGCCTCCCCATCCGGATTCGGTGATGCTGGTTTCCCTGCAAAAAGCGTTAGGGGAAAACATGCATGAGCGCAAGGCGCGGGAAATTGCCATGCGGGAAGAGCTGGACATGGAAAGAAACTTCACCCTGCTGGCGGACAAAATAATCGACCCCATGGTTCGTTCGGTCTTTCTGGAGGTGGCCCGGGAAACCCGTAATCATTACGACATTATCGAATCGGAATACGCCCGGACCATGGGCATGGTGCATGAAACCGATATCGATACCTACGTGCGCGAATAGAACGTTTTTGACAACCGC
>JARRKW010000340.1:0-2981 GCA_037387645.1 Desulfuromonadaceae bacterium | reverse complement strand
CCGAGCGCTGGGTCCCGAACCGGATGTTCAGGTGTTCGAGGATGCAGGACTCCAGGGCATCGTAACAATTCGGATGGTCGTCCGCGGTAACGATCAGGGTCGCCGCCGGCAAAACACACCATTTACCCTCGATGATGGATTGGATCTGCTGATCCGGAATCGGTTGATTGATGAGAACAAGGAGGTCGAACACCTTCGAATGGCCGTCAAGTTCGTTGATCAACTCGAAGGCCTTGTCAGCATCCTCGATGAAGGTCACTTCGCAACCTACCGATTCGAGCAGAAAAAGCAGGTTCAACGAGGTTTGCGTGGCCTTGTCGATGAGAAGAACCTGTTTGCTTGCCATGGGGTCCCTCCTTTCATCCGAGCCCTCAGCAAAGATCGGATTTGCCGTACACAGCATTAAGCCTAAATTGCAACAAGAATACCAGCAACCGCTAACCCCCTAATTTATCGATGTAAGTGCCCGTCATCACAGCAGCTCCAAGATCCCCTGACCGCTTGCCCGCGGAGAAGTTCCCGTTGCCCGAAAGCCGTATACGGCTTTTGCCCGAGTCCCCGTGGGAATTGTCGCCATATCGCCGAATCCCCCGCTGCCCCTCATTATTAACATGACCGCGCAAGCAAAGACGTTGTACAATTTCACCAACCTCACCATTGCACCCGAACCGGGGAAGAACTTGTTTTTCTGGCAAATTACGAGAAGATAAATACATCGGCACACAAGGACTCCATGCGCTCCGCCGTCGCCCTCAATTTGGCCGGCCAGCGGAGGTCATGAAGAAACGAGATCCTTTCAAAGAAATGGAGCTGGACAATGGGGCAACTTGGATCAGGAGCCCGGGAACGGGCGGAAATGCTGGAGAAAATCCCGTGGCTGGCCGACCTGTCGTGGCAGGAACTCGAGACTCTGTCCCGATATTTTCTTGCCTCGCGCGTAGCAAAGGGCGCCATGATTTTCCGGGAGGGGGATCTCGAAAGCTATCTGGGCCTGATCGCCGAGGGGCGGGTTCAAGTCGTCAAAATGGATGACCATCAGCAGGCCAAGACCCTGTCGATCATCGGCCCGGGCAAGGTCTTCGGGGAGATGATGCTCATTGACGGGGAACCGCGTTCGGCCACCATCGTCGCCGCCGAGGCAACCACCCTGCTCATCTTTTCGCGCGAAAATCTCGACACCCTGATTGAGGATTTCCCGCGTCTGGCGGCGAAACTTCTCTGGAAGCTCTGTGCGCTGCTCAGCCAACGACTGCGAAGGACCAGCGGCCAGCTGGTGGACCTGATCTGAATAGCGACACTGGCCGGCGGATTGAATATGCTGTTCCTGTAATTTACTAAACTTGGTCCACAACCTTTTTGCTTAATCAACCTTCCGACGGGCGAGTTCACTGGCGTAATGTCTGCCAAGGCAGTCGCTGTGCTGCTCCACCCATTCCGTCAACCTGGTTTTGCCGAGGGGCTCGGAATTGACGGCCAAGAGCCCGGCCATCAGGCCACCGATCTCTTCCCCGGTGATGACCACGTCACGGACCAACAGCCCGACCACCTTACCGGCCAGCAGGCCCAGCCAGGGGGAAATACGGATGATCGGCCGGGGACATCGGATGAGTCTCCCCAGGGTTTCAACCAGCTCTTTGAAGGTAAAGGATTCTGGCCCGATGGCATCCAGCGTGATGTTGTCCGACTGGGCTCCGACCGCAAGGGCCAGCCGGGCGAAGTCTTCCACATGGATCGGCTGGATGCCGTAACTGCCATCACCGAACAGGCCATAGACCGGAAATCTGCGCAGCACCCAGGCGATGTTATTTATCAGGATGTCTTCCCTGCCAAAGAAGACAGCGGGCCGCAGGATCGCATAGGAGATTCCGCACCCTTTCAAATAGTGCTCCAGCTCCCCTTTTCCCCGGAAATATTCGAAGGGCGAATCCACGGCAGGGTTGGTGATGCTGACATGAACGATACGTTCAACCCCGGCGGCCTTGGCCGCATCGAACAGCCGCTTGGTGTTTTGCACCGCCGCAGCGTGGGAAAAACGCCTGTGGTTAAACCGAACCCAGTAGGTGTTGTACAGAACGTTTGCCCCACGTAAGGATTCCACCAGCTGCTCCGGATTATCAAAGGCGAGCGGGAAGGCAGCAACCTGGCCATCAAACGGATCGCCGGCCGGTCGACTGTTGGTCAGGGTCCTGACCTCATGCCCCGCCTGTAACAGCTGCTGTGCTATGTACTTTCCGGCATATCCGTCGGCGCCTGTCACGATGTGGCGTTCGTTGCTCATGACCATCCCCCTTTCGTTCGATATGTTCAGAACTTTGTGAACATTCATGGCAAAAAAATTATTTCTTGCCGGTGATAAACTCGATCATACCCTTCATCTGCGCTTCGCTTGCCAGGGCCATTTTGGCCAATCTGTCAAAGGTATCCAGCATGTTTTTCATCTGCTCAAGTCGGTCGACGGCGATGCCAGCTGAATCCTCCTGGGCCCGAGCATAGGTTGCGGCAACCCCCGTCAGAATCGGATCGAATTCGCGCTGCTTCCGCTGCCGCATGATATTGAAGAGCATTTCCCAGGCGTTCGGTTCGCAAACGAAATATTCTTTCCGGTCGCCCGGCTGAAAGATCTTTCTGGTAACGTTCCAGGAGCGGAGTTCCTTGAGAGAGGTACTGACGTTACTCTTGCTGATCTGGAGGCGCTCGACGATCTCATCGATACACCAGGCCCGGTCGGTGATAATCAGCAGGCCATGGATTCTCGCCACCGAGTTGTTGACACCCCATGCCCTACCCATGGCGCCCCAGGTTTCAATGAATTGATCGATCAATTGCTCGTTCATCCGAACCACCGTTCCTTTTGTTCAGAATATACAGAACAAAAGGAACAAAGTCAAGCCTCCGCGAGTATTTTCCGGCTTGATGATTGCCCATAACTCATGAGATAAAAAAGTTTGCTCCTTGACAGCGATAAATTTTACTTTTAATAG
>JARRKW010000339.1:0-4739 GCA_037387645.1 Desulfuromonadaceae bacterium | reverse complement strand
GTCGGGGCCGCTCCGCAGATTGGCGGAGGTGACGGCGACGATCACACCCTGTCTCGGACCGAGCAGGGAGCTTTCAACCCAGGCCGTACGCCGTCGATAATCGCGTACCAGCATAAAATCCCCCCGCTCCTCCAGAAGCTCGAGAGGATAATAGCGAGGGACCTGAAGCCTTATGTAGGAGTCGGTCCTGGATGGAGAACTGAGCAAATCGGCTGAATTTACCCTGACGCAAAGAATCTGGGCGCAGCAGTATGCGGGCAACAGCAGGGTCAGAGCGAAGGTGACGAGGATAAAGGAATTTTTCATGACAGACTCCTTTGACGTGGAGGATTCCTATTCGAACGGATTTTGACCGTAATCGTTGCGGTTCTGCAGTCGTTGGAGATTTTCCCTGGCCCGGGCGTAAAACCTCGGGCTCGCATCCAGAGCCCGGTTAAAAGCCCCTTGCGCGGCCAGGTCCTGGTTCTTAAGCATCAACAGGTAGCCGAGATTGTTGTAAGCCCCGGCCTGGCCGATGGAGGACTCGAACAGTTCCAGAGCCCGCAGTTCCTGGTTGCCCAGGGCGTAGGCCAGCGCCAGGTTGTTGATGATCAGGTCTTTTTTCGGGGCCAGTCGAAAGGCCTGTTCCAGGGCCGGAATCGCTTCGGTTGAGCGCTCCTGCAACATGAGATTGAAGCCCAGGTTGTTCCATGCCGCAGGTGAGTCGGGGCACAGCTTGGTGGTGCGACGGAAATATTCTTCGGCCCGAGTCAGTTGTCCGTCCAGTTCGCAGGTGACAGCCAACTCGGTCAACAACGAGGGGTTCTCCGGGTCCAGTTCCATGGCCCGGTCGAATAGGGCCAGAGCTTCCCTGTTTTTGCCCAGATTCCGGTAAAGAACACCCAGCAGGTTGGCGGCCTGCGGGCATTCCGGAGCCTTTTCCAGGGCCTGATTCAGAACCGTCAGGGCCGCCTGGTGTTCCCGTCCGGCGATCAGGGTTTCTCCCAGGCCGAGATAGGCTTCGATCAGGTCATCGTCCTTGCCGAGCGCGACGCTGAAATAGAATCGAGCCAGGGTTCGATCGCCCCGGGCGAGAGCATTTCGGCCCTGTTCGACAATGGTCGCTGCCGGCAGATTCCTGAGTCGGCGGGGATTGAGTTCGTCGTCGCGCTCCTGGCGCAACTGGAATCCGGAGCGGAGGTTGTCTTCGGTCATGGTGGGGATAGCGGCTTGTTTCGGCAGGGCACCGGAGCAGCCCGAGGAAAGGATGGTGAGTCCCGCCAATAGCACAATTTTTATTCTTAGCAGCACGATCGGATCTCCTTTCGGGGAAGCTGTCAGCTTCCAGCCAGGTTGGGCAGCAATAGCCGGAATATTTGAATGAAGGCGGGACCGCCGATAACGATCATGAGCGCCGGGAAAATGAACAGGACCAGGGGAAAGACCAGCTTGACCGAAACCTTGGCCGCTTTTTCCTCGGCAATCTGGCGTCGTTTTACCCGCATGGCGTCGGCGTGCACCTTAAGTGCCTTGGCCATGCTGGTGCCGAAACGGCTGGCCTGGATCAGGATGGTCATCAGGTTGTTCAGTTCCTGTACTCCGGTGCGATGGGACAGATTGCGAAAGCTGTCGGTTCGGGACTTGCCGGCTCGGATTTCCCGCAGGGTCAGGCCGAACTCGTCGCTCAGGGCTTTGCTCAACGATCGGATCTCCTCGCCGACCCGTTTGAAGGTCATGTCCAGGCCGAGACCGGATTCGGAGCAGACCACCATGAGATCGAGGGCGTCGGGGAGAGCGCGGGTCATGTCCAACTGCCGCTGCAGGGTGATGATTTTCAATATCCCGGCCGGCAGGAAAAATCCACCAAGGGCCAGGCCGGCCATCCAGGCCAGGTCGACGGTTGAAAAGCGGTTGAAAACCGAAAAACCGAGAAACATCAGGGGCGGCAGCAGGGCACCAAGGAAGCGAATGAGCAGATAGTTGTGATAGGCGGCCTTGCTACGGAACCCGGCGCGGATCAGTCGCAGTCGATCCGCCCGGCGATCTTCCTCCTTTTCCGGCAGGATCGCCCGGCACATGGGAATGCCAAGTTTTCCCATGATTCCCGGCTGGTCCGGTTCCACCATGGGGGATTTGCCGGAGCTGTGGCGGCGGGGGTTGCCGGGGAGAAAACGGATCAGCCGGCGTTTCAGAAGGTCCCCCTGAAAAATCAGCAGATAGGCGCCCAGCATACTCATGGAAACGGCGAGGAAGATGAAAATCAGCAACCCGAAATATTCCTGATTCTCGGTCAGTTGATAGAACATCTGGATCAGAGCGTTCATGGCAACCTCCTATATTCTGACATCGATCATGCGTCGCATGACCAGAAATCCCATGATCTGGGCAATGCCCGCGCAAAGCAGCAACAGTTGTCCGAATGAATCGGTCAACAGTACGGAAATGTATTTAAAATTAACCACATAGAGATAGGCGAACATGAAGATGGGCATCATCAACAGGATGATGGCCGAGAGTCGTCCCTCGGCGGTCAGAGCCCGGATCTGACGTTTGAACTGCAGGCGTTCGCGGATAAGTCTGGCCAGATTGTCGAAAATCTCGGCGATATTGCCGCCGGTTTCACGATGAATGATGACGGTGATGGAAAAGTATCGCAGATCGGGCAGGGGCATGCGTTCGCACATATTATTCAGAGCGTCTTCCAGGCTGATGCCGAATTTGACCTCATCAACAGCGGAGGCGAATTCCGATTTGATGGGCGCTGGCATTTCCGCCGCGACGATTTCCATGGCCGAAGTGAGGGCATGGCCGGTTCGCACCGCCCTGGCCAGCAGATCGAGGGCCTCGGGGAGTTGTTCGAAAAATGCCGCTTCCGATTTCCGCTCCGCCCGTTTCAGCCACAGATAGGGGATCACTCCCGCCAGCAGGCCGAGGACGCCGCCGACGGATGGTTGCGGCAGCAGTTTCATGCCGCACAGAGAGCCAATGGCGGCCAGGCTGAGCAAGAGGAAGGTGCCCGCATTGAGGGACGTATCGGAGCGCACCAGCAGTCGGTCCAGACTCGAAATTCGGGGCATGCGGTAAATCAGTCGGGCCAAAGCGCTCACGTCCCTCAGGGCGCGTTCCTTGTAAAGGGAAAATTTCTCCTGTCCGTGCATCCTGCCGGCGGAAATGTTGAGCAACCGCCGGCGGATCACCTGGCGTTGGGCGAAGCGGCTGTCGGCCCAAAGCAGATAGAAATGGGTGACAATGGAGGTGGTGAACAGGAATGCGGCGATGGAAAAAAGGAGCGGCAACAGTTCCATGGACTCCTCCCATTAAGTCAGGGGACTGGAATCGAACAGTTCCTCGGGGACTTCGATCCCCGCCAGTTCAAGTTTTTCGGCGAATTTGGGGCGAATGCCGGTGGCCCGGAATTGTCCGACCACGCGACCGTGTTTATCGATGCCCTGTTTTTCGTAGGCGAAAATATCCTGCAGGGTCACGACCTGTCCTTCCATACCGACGACTTCGGTGATCGATTTGATCTTCCGGGTGCCGTCGGAAAAGCGGGAAATCTGAATGATGACATCGAGAGCCGAAGCGATCATGAAACGCATGGCCTGTTCCGGAAGATTGAAGCCCGTGGTCAGAATCATGGACTCCAGACGGGTCAGGGAATCGCGAGGGCTGTTGGCGTGAATGGTGCTGAGGGAGCCTTCATGACCGGTGTTCATGGCTTGCAGCATGTCGAAGGATTCCGCTCCGCGCACCTCGCCGATGACGATGCGATCGGGTCGCATGCGCAGGCTGTTGCGCACCAGATCCCGCTGGGTAATCAGGCCGGTTCCCTCGATGCTGGCGGGACGGGTTTCGAGGCGGACCACATGGGGCTGCTGCATCTGCAGTTCCGCCGAGTCCTCGATGGTGATGATGCGATCATTGGGCGGGATATAGCCCGAAAGGACATTGAGCAGGGTGGTTTTGCCGGCTCCGGTGCCCCCGGATATAAGAATATTGAGTTTGGCCCTGACACATCCTTCGAGCAGTTGATCGATGGCCTTGGTCAGGCTGGCGTTGTTGATGAGATCCTCTGCCTTCAAGGGTTTGACGGCGAAACGGCGGATAGAAAGCATGGGGCCGTCGAGGGATAAAGGAGGAATGATGGCGTTGACGCGGGAGCCGTCGGCAAGGCGGGCATCGACCATGGGGACCGACTCGTCGATCCGGCGTCCGACCCGGGAGACGATGCGGTCGATAATATTCATCAGGTGGTTGTTGTCCCGAAACCTTAAAGGGGTTTTTTCCAGCAGGCCGAACCGTTCCACGTAGATGTCGCTATAGGTATTACAGAGAATGTCCGACACGGTGACATCCTTGAGCAGGGGTTCGATGGGGCCGAGTCCGGTGAGTTCATCGATGATTTCGGCGATGAGGCTGGCTTTCTCCTGCTCGTTAAGGATCATTTTCCCTTCGTTCAAAAACTTCTCGACAATATGACCGATTTCCGGTGTCATCTCGTCCCGGCTCATGGTTTCGAGGGCGGTCAGGTTGATTTCATCGACCAGCCGGTTGTGGATCTGGTGTTTGATTTCGTAAAAGGTATCGTCCCGGATCGGTTCGGAAGTTGTCGGTGAAAACAGGGCCGGAGTCGGTTCGACGCTTTCCTGCGGGAAAGGGCTGTATTTACTCTTATGGAAAATACTTTTGAGAGCCACGGTCTCCTCCTCGTTTAACTCGCCTTACCGAAAAAACCTTTCACCCCGCGATAGGAGGTTACC
>JARRKW010000338.1:0-3712 GCA_037387645.1 Desulfuromonadaceae bacterium | reverse complement strand
TAAATTCCGTTGATTGTTCTTCTTTTTCCCGCTTCTGGAAACTCAGTTCAAATTGACCCGAAGAAAAGTCGCTTCGTCCTTGGATAACAATCGAGAGACGGTGTTGCCGCTCCATCAACAGGAGCTCTTCCCGGCGGGTGTTGAGCAGGTAAGTAGCGACATCCAGTGGAACTTCGCCTTCAGCCAGGCCGATCTGTCCTTTGGCAATGCCGGCCTGCAGCTTGCGAAGAAAGGCGACCGCCTGGGCTTCGGTGCTTTTAATGTGGCCGCTGCCGTTGCAATGGGGACAGGTGAGGAACGAACCTTCGGCCAGGGTGGTTTTGATTCGCTGGCGACTCATTTCGAGGAGACTGAATTGGCTGCTGATATGGCCCACGTTAACCCGCGCCTTATCGTTTTTCAGGGCTTCCTTGAGGGTCTTTTCCACATCGCGAATGTGTTTGCGGTCGCGCATGTCGATGAAGTCGATAACGATCAGACCGCCGAGGTCGCGCAGGCGCAGTTGCCGACCCACTTCGGCGGCCGCTTCCAGATTGGTTTTGTAGGCGGTGGACTCGACGCCCTGTTCCGAGGCCATTTTGCCAGAGTTGACGTCAATGGCGACCAGGGCCTCGGTGGTATCGATGACGATGGATCCGCCGGAAGGCAGGGGTACCTTGTTTTTATTGATGGTTTCGATCTGTTCTTCGATCTGGAAGCGGGAGAAGATGGGGCGTTTTTCCTGGTGGATTTCAGGTTTGAAGTAATCACGGATCATGCGGATAACCAGGTTCGATTCTTTATAAACCAGGGTTGGCGCTTTGGAACGTTTGGCCAGGGCCAGAATGTTTTCATAGACCCGCAGCAGATAGTCGAAGTCGCGTTTGAGTTCTTCCTTAGGTTGGCCGATGCCGGCGGTACGGACGATGTAACCCATATTGTCCGGCAGATTCATGGAGGCCATGGAGCTTTTCAGCTTTTTGCGCTGGGATTCCTCTTCGATTTTCCGGGAAATGCCCTTGGTATCGCTTTCCGGCATCAGCACCATGTAACGGCCCGGGAGAGAAAGATAGGTGGTCAGGGCCGCGCCTTTGGTGCCGCGTTCCTCTTTAACGACCTGAACCAGGATTTCCTGGCCGCGATGGAGAATGTCATTGATGCGGGGGCGCCCCTTGCTGTCGGCATTATCGTTGGGGCGGTAACAGGAGGGATGGATTTCACCCATCTGCAGAAAACCGAGGCGGTCGGCCCCGTAATCGACAAAGGCGGCCTGTAATCCGGATTCCACCCGGACCACCACCGCCTTATAGATATTACCCCGGGTCTGTTCCCGGCCGACAACTTCGATTTCCAGTTCGGTAAGGGCGCCATCCTCGACGATGACCGCCCGATGCTCCTCTGAATGAGAAGCGTTGATCAGCATTTTTTTGCTCATGATGTTCCTTCTGAGTCGCCCGCAGGCGAACCTCAACGGCTGGTTTCCCCGGGGAATAAATATGTTCCCGGCGGGGTAGAAAACCAGAAGGCAACGGGCTGTCACGTCGTCGGTCGCACGCTAACGACCTTCGGAATGGGCTCGTTCCGGTTTCCGATTTTCCTGATAACGATGGTTCCTATATCCAGAGCTTTGGACTCAATGGAGGCGGTGATGCAGCGGGTCGACTCGACGCTCGTTATGCGAACGGAGGGCCCTGTTAACATTCAGGCGAAACTATAGCAGAGATCGCGGTTCATGAATAGAGGGAAACTGCGAATATGCGGGGCGGAAAATTCAAGGTTTTGTGCGGTCTAGGGTTGTGCTATAACAGGGCCATGCTGCAATTGAAGAATATTGTCAAATATTTTGCCGATCGACCCCTGTTTTCCGGGGTCAACTGCCATATCCGGCCGTCTGATCGGATCGGGTTGTGCGGTGAAAACGGCGCCGGCAAAACCACTCTGCTGAAAATTCTATCCGGCCAGATCGGGCCGGATGCGGGTGAGGTCCAGGTGGCGCGCGGTACGACTTTCGGTTATCTGCCGCAGGATGGTCTGGCCCATACCGGTCGTTCCCTTTTTGCCGAGGTGCGGCAGGCCCTGGGGGAACTGTTGCAGATGGAGCAGGAGCTGGCCGAGCTCGAACAGGCCATTGCCGCGCGCCATGAACAGGCCGACATGGATCGCTATGCGCTGCTGCTGGAAGCCTTTCGTCAGCGCGGCGGCTATACCATGGAAACCGAAATCGCCCAGGTTTTGCGCGGCCTCGGGTTTGCCGAAGCGGACTGGGACAAACCCTGCGAACAGTTTTCCGGCGGCTGGCAGATGCGTATCGCTCTGGCCAAGCTGCTGTTGCAGCGTCCTAACCTGCTGCTGCTGGATGAACCGACCAACCACCTCGATCTGCCTGCCCGCGACTGGCTGGAAACCTACCTGATCGCCTATCCCCATGCCGTGGTGCTGGTTTCCCACGATCGGTTTTTTCTGGATCAGGTGGTCGGCCGCATCGTCGAGGTTTGGAACGGTTCCCTGTTTGAATATCCCGGTAACTACAGCAGCTATCTGGTCGAAAGGGAGGCCCGGGTGGCGGCTCTGGTCGAGGCCAAACGCTGTCAGGACGAGGAAATCGAAAAAATCGAGGCCTTTATCAACCGGTTTCGCTACCAGGCCAACAAGGCTTCCCTGTTTCAGAGCCGGATCAAACAGCTGGAAAAGATCGAGCGGATTCAGGTGCCGCCGGCCCGGAAGAAGATCGCCTTCAAGTTTCCCGATCCCCCCAAGGGAGGGCGCAGCGTTCTTGAGCTGCATGGGGTGGTGCAACGTTATGGCTCCCTCACCGTCCTGGATCATATCG
Organism: Desulfuromonadaceae bacterium; assembly: GCA_037387645.1. Lineage (GTDB taxonomy): Bacteria > Desulfobacterota > Desulfuromonadia > Desulfuromonadales > Trichloromonadaceae > Trichloromonas. The sequence continues at coordinate 903 of JARRKW010000338.1, read as the reverse complement.
ATCTGACCATTGAAAAAGGGGAGCGCATTGCTCTGGTGGGCGCCAACGGTGCCGGCAAATCCACCCTCATGCGTCTGCTGGCCGGTGCCGAGGAGTCCAAAAGCGGAACCCGTACGGCGGGACATAATCTGCAGCTGGCCTATTTCGCCCAGGATCAGGCCAAGGTGCTTACGCCGGGCCGGACCGTGCTGGAGGAAATCACCAGGGCGGCCCCTTTCGAGATGGTGCCCAGGGTGCGGGACATTCTGGGGGCTTTTCTTTTCAGCGGGGATGAGGTGCAGAAAAAGGTGGAGGTCTTATCCGGCGGGGAACGCAATCGTCTTGCCCTGGCCATACTGTTGCTGCGTCCCGCCAACTTGCTGCTGCTGGATGAACCGACCAACCATCTCGACCTGCAATCCAAGGAAGTGCTGTTGCAGTCCCTCCGGAATTATCAGGGGACCCTGGTGTTCGTTTCCCATGATCGCTACTTTGTCGATGCTTTGGCCACCCGGGTCATTGAGGTCAAGCAGGGGCGGATCGATTCCTGTCTGGGCAACTACGAGGATTTCCTCCGCCTGCGGCAGGCCCAGGGGGATTACAGCCATTCCCGGCAGCGGGTTGAGCTGGGAGCGGAAAGGGTACCGGTTGCCGCCGATAACGGCGGCAAGGAAGAGCGCAAGCGCAATTATGAAGATCGTAAGGAGGCGCAGCGCCTCGAACGTCGCAGGCTGCGTGAGTTGTCCGAGGTTGAGGAACGCATCGAACAGCGGGAGCAGGATCTGGCTGCGATTGAAGGACGCATGGCTGATCCCGATCTCTATCGTGACCCCGAGCGTTGGCGGGAGGTTTCGGCCGAACATCTGCGTTTGAAGGATGAAATTGAAGTTTTGTATCGACGTTGGGAAGAGTTGCAGTCGTCCG
>JARRKW010000337.1:0-4329 GCA_037387645.1 Desulfuromonadaceae bacterium | reverse complement strand
GTTGTTGCAGGTTGAGCGGCTGGTTTCCGAAGCTGGGGAATTTTTCCGCCTGCGGCGTCTGCACAACGCCAAGAACAATCTGCATCGGGCGCTTGAAATCGATCCCGGCAATGCCGCCGCGCTGGCGTTACTGGCGCAGGTGCAGCAGAGCGGCAATGTCCTCATGGACGGGTTCGAACTGGATATCATTTCGGAACAACCGATTACCCTGACCTTCAAGGCGGCCAAAACCAAGGAAGTTTTCAATGTGCTCTCGAAGCTCTCGGGGATTCATTTCATCTTTGATGAAGAGCTCAAGGAGGAGAACATCTCCCTTTCGCTGGAGAACGCAACCTTTGCCCAGGCCCTGGAACTGCTGCTGCGGATGAACGATCTGGGGAAAAAGGTGCTCAACAGCAAAACCATTATCATTTACAGCAACAGCAAGGAGAAAAGCAAACAGTATGACGATCATCTGATTCAGACCTTCTACCTGTCCAATATCGAAGCGAAAAAAGCGGTGAATCTGCTGCGTACCATGTTGCAGCTGCGGAAGATTTATGTGCATGAGGAATTGAACGCCCTGGTGCTGCGGGACAGGCCCGAAGTTATCAAGCTGGCGCAACAGATTCTCGAAGCCGCCGACCGCAGCGATTCCGAAGTCATTCTGGATCTGGAACTGGTGGAAGTGACCCATAACGGCGAGTTGAAAGTCGGCCCCAATCTCAGTACCTATTCCGTCAGTCTGGGTATGGGTGCGGCCGGGGCGGAAACGCTTGTTGCCGACGCCTTGAGCGCCGGGGGGGAAACCAGCGGCCTGATAAAGAGTCTGAACCATCTACAGACCTTCTATACCCTGCCGACCGCTACCTTTGAGGCGCGGAAAAAACTGACCGATTCGGAAACCCTGGCCAATCCCAGTATCCGGGTGAAAAACCGGGAAAAAGCCAAGGTTCATATCGGCAGCCGGGAGCCGGTGATCACGGTCACCATCAACGGCGATCAGACCTCGGAAAACATCCAGTATGTCGATGTCGGGGTCAAGCTCGATGTGGAGCCGAGCATCCAGTTGGACAATACCGTGGTGACCAAACTGAATCTCGAAGTGAGTAACGCCACCCGGTTGACGGCGCTCACGAGCGGAACGACGCCCCTGCAGATTTCCACCACCAACGCTTCGACCACGCTTATCCTCAAGGATGGGGAGCAGACCATCATTGGCGGATTGCTGCGGGACGACGAGTCGAAAAATCGGAGCACCATGCCGTTGCTGGGTGATATCCCCCTGTTGGGACAGCTCTTCAGCGGGCACAACAACAGCCATAATAAGCGCGAGATCCTTCTTTCCATCACGCCCCATAGAAGCGACCGTGGCCAGCATCTGGTCCGGCGGCGAGGATGAGCTTCGGGTCGGCCCCAATTTCGGTTCTTTCCGTCAGTTCGAGCCCGAGCTTGAAGCGCCCCTGCCTCTCGTTGCGCCGGGCAAGGCCTCTGTTGCCGGGGTCGCCCCCGTTTTCCCGGAAACGGCGGCGGAGGGTGAATTCGGGCCGCCGGAGAGCGACGAGATTTCAACGATTATTCAGAACCCGACGGAGCTGCCGGCGGAGGAAGGGGCCGTTGCAACCGGATCCGACGAGGAGACCGTTCTGGTGGAACGGATGCCGCCCGCTTCCCTGGGCGCAACCGCAGCAGCCGCAGCCCAGACGGCTCGACTCTATTTTACCGGGCCCGGTCAGATCAATTCCGGAGAAGAATTCGTGCTGGAGGCTTACGTCGAAGGGGTGAGCGATCTGTTCAGTGCGCCGCTCATGGTGACCTACGACAGCAGTAAATTGGCTCTGCTGCGGGCGGAGGAGGGCGATCTGCTCAAGCGGGAAGGCCAGCCCACCCTGTTCTCCACCAGCGCGAGTCCCGGTAAAGGCGAAATTTTCATCGCCGGCAAGCAGGCCCAGGGTGGAACCGGGGCCTCCGGCAGCGGCTGCCTGTTCCGGTTGCATTTTTCCGCCCGTTCGGCCGGTCCGGCCAATGTTGCCATGGAGCGGACCAATTTCCGGACCACGGCCGGAGTGCCGCTGGCGGTTGCTACTTCACCCTTTGCCCTGGCGGTTCGGTAGCTGAGTCATGGGAGGCTGTGCCCGGTTCCGCCAGTGTCGGGGATTGTCCCTGCTGGAAATGATCATTACCCTGGTGATCCTTTCCGTGTTGGCGTCGGTTGTTCTGCCCGTCGCCGAGGTGACCGTGCGGCGGACCAAGGAGATCGAGCTGCGGCGGGCCCTGCGCGAGGTTCGTGACGCCATTGACGCCTACAAGGAGGATTACGATCAGGCGGTGCAGACCAATACCCTGCCCGGCGGGGTGACTCTGGGGGAATCGGGTTATCCACCGGATTTGGAAACTCTGGTTACGGGAAAGGACTGGGGGGGACCCAAGGCGGCGAAAAAGAAATATCTGCGGCGAATTCCCAAGGACCCCTTCGATGAGTATAATGAGGGCTGGGGTTTGCGTTCCTATGCCGATGATGCCGATTCCACGGTCTGGGGGGGCGAGGATGTCTACGATGTCTATTCGCAAAGCACCGCCATTGGCCTGGACAATACCCCCTACAACAGCTGGTAAATGGACGCTATGAATTTTTTCCGGTTTTTCCGCCACGGCTCCAGGCGGGGTTTCACCCTGATCGAGCTGCTGATTGTCATGACCATCATCGGCATCCTGGCCACCGTTTCGGTACCCAGTTTCAAGCGCAGCCTGATCAGGGCGCGCGAGTCGGTGCTGATGGAGGATCTCTATCAGCTGCGGCGGGCTACCGATGCCTTTTTCAGCGATAATGCCAGGTATCCCGACTCCATTGACGAACTGGTCAGCGAAAAATACCTGCGGGGCGTTCCCCGCGATCCCTTTACCCAAGAGTCGGAGTGGGACTGCCTGCCGCCCGAAGCAACCGACGACGGCGACCTGGCGCCGGGGGGCTGCTATGATTTCCGCAGCTTCAGCGACCTGGTCGGTCTCAACGGGATCCCCTACAATGAGTGGTAATTCCCATGATCCAGATCTATAACGTCAGCAAAAATTACTCCCGGGATACCGCCGCCCTCGCCGAACTCAACCTGAAGATTCCCAAGGGAGAATTCGTCTATATCACCGGTCCTTCCGGAGCGGGGAAGTCCACCCTGTTGAAACTTTTGTATGCGGCGGAACGCCCGACCCGCGGACAGATTCTGGTCAACGGCCAGAACATCACCCGCATGGGCAGTCGCCGTATCCCCCGGCTGCGGCGGCACATGGGGATCGTGTTTCAGGATTTCAAGCTGCTCAATTCCCGGACCATTTTCGAAAATGTGGCCTTCCCCCTGGAAGTTCAGGGGAAAAGGCGGTTCGATGTGAGCAAGAAGGTGTTTCAGGCGCTGAAAATGGTCGGTCTTGAACATAAATTGCAACGCTTGCCGTTGGAGCTTTCCGGGGGGGAGCAGCAGCGGGTTGCCGTGGCCCGGGCCCTGGTGGTGGACCCGCAGGTGCTGATCGCGGATGAGCCGACGGGCAACCTGGATCCCGAGGTCGCCCTGGATATCATGGAGCTTTTCAAGGGGGCCAACGCTCGGGGATCGACGGTGCTGTTGGCCACCCACGATCGCGAGTTGATCCGGCGCTTTCCGCGGCGGGTGGTTACCCTCGAACAGGGGCGGGTGACGGACGACAGAACCTTCTAGCGCATATGTCGCGTCCTCATCCCCCTGAGCGCGCGTCACATCATGCCTGAGGGATGAGGACAGGAATGGGGCCGAGCGGCCCATGATGACTTTCTGTTTTTGAAGGGTTGGACAGCAGTGGAACGTTTAAGCTACTTTTTCCGTCGGGCTCTGCGCAATATGCGGCAGTGCCCTTTTCTGTGCAGTGTCGCGGTGGGGATTACGGCGGTGGCTCTGACCATTGTCGCCTTTTTTGCCCTGGTCGTTCTCAATATCCAGCAGCTGACCGCCCATTGGAGCGGTCAGGTCGAGATAGTCGCGTACCTGGAGCCGGCGCCTGCCGCCGGAGACTTGCCGGCACTGCAGGGTAAAATCGGGAGTTTTCAGGAGGTTGAAGCGGTCCGTTATGTGTCGAGAAAAGAAGCCCGTGACCGTTTTCGACAGCGGCTGGGGGACGACGCCGATCTGCTGGATGGGGTGGATCCCGATATTCTGCCGGCCTCTCTCGAGGTTGCCCTGAAACCAGCTTACCGGACCCGGGCCGGAGTCGAGCAGGTCGTGGCCCGGCTGAAGCGTGAAACGGGGCTGCAGGATCTCCGTTTCGGCCGGGAGTGGCTGGAAAAATTTGAGACCTTTGTCGTTCTGCTCAAACTGATCGGAGCGG
>JARRKW010000336.1:0-2990 GCA_037387645.1 Desulfuromonadaceae bacterium | reverse complement strand
GGTTTAATTTTTATCTGTTCGTTGTTTTTTTGTTGTCGATTCAGTGAATCAGTGAATCAAGTGGGAGGGAGTCATGTCCAGGATTGTCATCGGCGACCGTCGCGACGGCGGCGGCCGTTATCCGATCATCATTTCAAGATCCACCGCCTGGAGCGGTGTCCGCCCCATTTTCTTCGCCCGTAAATATGCCTTGCAGTATCTGGATTGCCCCGGGCCGTTTTTATACGGCGCCGGTGCCCTGTCGGTCCCAGCCCCGGGCAGCCCGACCGGGCCTTAGCGCCGCAACATAAAATAAGAATTTTGTAACGATGATCGCCAGCGGTGAGGGGAAACCATTCTAGGGGAAATGCTATGGAATTTACGGCACTAAAAGGGCAAGTCAAAGCCCTGCAAGGGAAAAACGAATTCGCCGAGGCGCGGGAGATGCTGGAACGGGCAAAGGAAGGGCTCGATGAACAATCCCCCGAATTTCTCTGGATTCAGCAACAGCGGGCACTGTGCACCTACAAGGACACCTACCGGCAGCCGGAAGAGCGGCACAAATCCGCGTTGGAGATTTTAAAGTCCATTGGATTGTATGATCCCGAGACAAAGGACAAGGAAACCCTCGGTATCGGCGGAGCGGTCTACAAGCGCATGTGGGAGCATGACGGCAACGAGGCCCATCTGCGCGCCGCCAGCGAGCTGTATCAGGCCGGCTGGCAACGCGATCGGGAAAACGACCAAGGCTACTGCGGAGTCAATGCCGCCTATCTGCTTGACCTCTCGGCTCATCTGGTTGAACGCACGGCGCAGACGGTCGGAGGGGGTAAGGACGCTGCCAACGCCTTGCGTTTACAGGCCCAACAGTTGCGTGAGGATATGCTCGCAAGTATCCCCCAGCCCGGTGCCGAGGAAAAGGACTATTGGCTTTTCGTCACCTTGGCCGAAATTCATTTCGGGCTCGATCAATTTGAACAGGCTGCAGGCTACCTGGCTCGGGCAAGGGATATCGAGGGGCTGACATGTAAGTTTGAAACCACGGCCAAGCAGTTGATTCAACTGGCCTGTTGGCGCGGTTATATTGTCGCTTCGGTGCGGGGTATCAACTTTGCCGATAAAAAGAAAAAGACCCTCGCTTGCCGTGCCGCCCTGAAGGCGCTTCTCGGCGACAATCTCGATGCCGCCCTCGGCAGACTGCGTGGCAAGGTGGGCCTGGCGCTTTCCGGCGGCGGGTTCCGTGCCGCCTTTTACCATCTCGGGGTGCTGGCACGGTTGGCCGAGATCGACGCCCTGCGTCATGTCGAAGTCCTTTCCACCGTTTCCGGCGGCAGCATCGTTGGTGTCCACTATTACCTTGAATTGAAAAAACTGCTGGAACGTAGGCCCGATGCTGAAATAACCCGTGATGATTACATTAAAATTGTCCGGCGGGTGCAACGGCAGTTTCGCAAAGGGGTTCAGGAGAACCTGCGCATGCGGATTCTTTCGGATTTCAAGAAGAATCTACAGATGATTTTCAAAAAAGGTTACTCCCGCAGCCAGCGGATCGGTGAACTCTACGAAGAAAAACTTTACGCCCAGGTAGCGGACGATGTGCCGCCGGAGGGCGAGCGCACCATGCCAAGTTTGCTTATACGTCCTCCGGAGTTTGAGACGGCCGAGGACTTCAAGCCCCGCGACCGCAACTGGTTGCGCGGGGCCAAGGTGCCGGAATTGGTGGTTAACACCACCTCCCTCAACAGCGGACACAACTTTCAGTTCACTGCATCCTGGATGGGCGAGCCGCCGGGTCTGATCGGGGCCGAGGTCGATATGAACCTTCGTTATCGCCGCCTCTATTACCGTGAAGCCAAAAAGACGCAATACCAAAAATTCCGACTCGGGTACGCGGTCGCGGCCTCGTCCTGTGTGCCGGGACTTTTCGATCCCCTTGAAATCGACGAACTCTATCCGGGGCGGGCGGTGCGGTTGGTTGACGGCGGGGTTCACGACAACCAGGGCGTGGCAGGTCTGCTCGATGAGGGGTGCGATTTTATTTTCTGCAGCGATGCCTCGGGACAAATGCACGATCAGGAAAATCCGTCCTCTAATTTTCTCGGTGTGCCCCTGCGCAGCAACGATATTCTGCAAGACCGGATTCGGGAATGCCAATACGAGCACCTTCGAGCGATGTCCCTTTCCGGTCGCCTTAAAGGACTGTTTTTCATTCATCTGAAAAAAGATATTGCCCAGGAGGATATTGCCTGGATCGGTGGGGCCGAAAAGATCCCCAATTCCCAACGAAATCAGACGCCTTACGGCATCGATCGCGATCTTCAGCGGCAATTGGCCGAAATTCGCACCGATCTCGATTCCTTCAGCCAGGTGGAGGCCTACGCCCTCATGTTGAGTGGCTATCGCATGGCCGAAGAACATGCCAAAGCACTAAACCGAGAATTCAAGGACTCCGACGAAATGGGCGCCTGGGGTGGTTTCGATGTCGATGCCCCCAGCCGCAGGTGGCCGTTCCTGAGGCTGGAACCCATTGCCGCCAAACCGGGCGACTCGTCGGACCTGCGGCGCGAAGATTTGGAGAAGCAACTCGCCGCCGGCAAAAAGCTGATGTTCAAAGCCTGGCGGCTTTCGCCCCGCCTGAAGGTAGCCGGAATCCTGTTGATCGCCTTGACAATTTTTGTTGTTGGCGGGTTGCTCTGGGCCTTTAGCGACACGACCTTTAGTATCGGTGGGATAACTTCGGGGCTTGTCATTGCCGGTCTTCTTTTGCTGGTGCCCCTGGCCTGGCCGGCACGACTGGCGGTGATGCCGGGGCGTGTCCTGAGGGAGTCTCTGGTCAAGCTGGGATTGGCCGTGTTCGGCTGGGTTGTTGCCCAGACGCATTTGAAAATTTTTGATCCGGTGTTTTTAAACCGGGGGCGGATTTTGCGGCTGCTGCGGTTGCCTTCGAACGATTGAGGCCGGAGCGCTGGTCATTGCCGGCCCAGAGGGGTTCTGTTCTCGGATCGGCCGGT
>JARRKW010000335.1:1501-5255 GCA_037387645.1 Desulfuromonadaceae bacterium | reverse complement strand
CCCCCAGATTCAGCAGGCCGTTGATCAGGCAGAGAACCTCATGCCCCAGAGCCTGAAAGGTGTAGGTGCGTTCCTCCATATTGACGCCGCGCCAGATTAGGGCGGCCTTGTTGCGGCGCAGGGTATTCATGTGTTTGCCGATGAGGTTGGCGAAGACATCAAGGGTGCCGCCGGAAAACCAGCGGTAGTAGGGAGGGGCCATGTCATCCAGCACCTTGCGGTAGGGTTCCGCCCAGTGCAGGTACCTGCGTGCCAGCACATCGAAAAGCTGCTGCGGGGGCAGTTTGCGATAGGCCTCGTATCGAGTGGCGGAAATCTTGTGGCGGTGATAATCGAGTTTGGGATGAGCCATTACATATGATCCTTGTGTGACAGGTTCTGCTGGGCGCAGAACAAATCATTAACCGTCTTGTAGGATGCGGATAACTCCTGTAAAATCTTCAGGAAAACCTTGGTCGTGGCGATGGAGTCCGCCAATGCCCGGTGACGCTGATCGCAGTCGATGGCGTAGGTGGTCAGCAACTCGTCGAGCTGGGTGTTGGTGTTGTTTTCCTGCACCAGTTTGTAAAGCAGCATGGTGTCGAGCCAGGGGGCTCCCTCCAGGGAGCAGTCGTAATGGGTTTTCAGATCCGCACTGAGCATGCGCAGATCAAAGTTGATGTGATGGCCGACGATGATGCTGGCGCCGATAAAGCTCAGCAGTTCGTGGAGGATTTCAGCGACCCCGGGTTTGTCCTCCAGCATGGCGTCGGTGATACCGATCCGGTTGTCTCCAGATCAAGGATGCAGTAGCTGGCTTCCTTCAGGGAGAGTTTTAAGACCCCCGGGGAGCAAATTTCCTCACAACGTTGGCGGATATAGGCTGCCAACGGGTCGCGGTTGATCTCGCTGCGGCGAGTGGTGACGGTTTTTAGCAGGTTTTTCCACATAACAATATCCCGGTAAGTAAGCACGGTTTTTTCTGCTCAACCCTGGGAGAGGTTGAACAGGACCTTTCGGGGCTGCTGCGACCATTCGGCCACGCCTGGCGGAGAGAGCTTGGGGCGGTGCTGAATTGCTTCGAAAAATTCTGTTTGGCCAGGCTGTGCCAGCCCCTGGAGGGGGATTTTTCCTCTTCGAAGGCCATTTCTTGTCCCCATTTTTGAACTGGAGTTTTATCCCATGAATTTGAAACCCTTCTTTATTCTCGGCATCATCCTGTTGCTGCTGTTATGGTTGTCCCGCTGCGAATACGGGGCGGAGCATCAGGATGTGGCACCGAAATATAAAAATGCCCATTTGACGGCGGTGAGCGCCCAGAACCTGCTTAAAGAAAAGAAATACGAGGAGGCCCTCAAATACTACGAGATGGCCCAGAGGGAAATGGAACATCCCTCCATCCGCGCTGACCTGGGAGAAGATATCTATATCAATTACGGCTTTGTCATGAACGATATCGGTGTCATTCATCTGGGTTGGGCTCTGTACGGCAAAGAATTGAATACCCAGATCGATCACGTGGAGCTGGCGACCATTGATCAGGAAGAACTGGCCAAGGCGCGTCAGGCCCTGGAAACGGCGGTCACATTTTATGAGCGCTGGTTCAAGCATAATCCCAAAAATTACGAACGGTTTTCCCAGGCCATTGCAGAGAGCCTGGCCAATTACGGCATTGCCCTGAAGTATTCCGGGGAGCTGGAACCGGCCCGGGAAGCCTTTCAGCGTTCCCTTCGGTACAATCCCGATAACGGCAACGCCGAGCGGTCCCTGAAAATGCTCGGTATCGACCCGCAACCCTATATTGAAGCGGGCAAGGCCGAGCGGGACCGCCATAAAAAGTTTACCCTATAATCTTCCCCCTGGCAGCTGCCTTTGCTTGGACAAACAGGTCGGTGGCGTTTTGGATCTGTGATCCCAGTGCGTTGGGGAACCGCATGGCCAATTTCACCAGGTGAGTAGAAACGCCCAAACTTAACCCAGACCTTGCCTATTCCTATTGCCCACATATGCACTGAATCATTGCTGCCCCGTGCTGTGGCAACCGGTCCGTTGCAGCGGGGATATGCGCCAGGGCTGAAGCTTGATGGATGTTGAAAATGATCCTCCCCGGCTCCCGGCGTCTGTAGTCAGCATGATTTTACGACATAAAAAAGCCCCCCATCGCTGGCTGCGATGGGGGGCTTTTTTATGGTTGTGGAGCCTATTCGTCGTTATGCACCCGGTAGAGGAGTTCCTTGATTTCCCGAGCGGGTTCGGGGGTCATCAGGGAAACCACGATCATGGTGAGCAGTACCAGCGGCACGCCCAGAACCGCACTGGAAGTGAAGGGGACATAGTAGGCCAGGACGGAGGTTTTGGGGATGAGCATCGAGCCGAAGGTAACGACCAGGCCGACGATCATGCCGGCAATGGCGGCTTCCTTGGTGGTGCGGCTCCACCAGATGCCGAGCAGGAACAGCGGAAAGAAGGTGTTGGCCCCGAGGGCGAAGGCCACGGCAACGATCTGGGCGATCAGTGCCGGCGGTTTCAGGGCAACGAGGATGATGGAGACGCCGAGAATAACGGTGCCGACTCGGGCGATCTTCATCTTGGTTTCTTCCGTGGCGTTCGGTTTCAAGACCCGGTAGTAGATATCGTGGGCGAAGGCCGAGGCCCCGGCCATCAGCAGGCCGCCGACGGTGGAGAAGGCGGCGGAGACGGCGCCGGCGGCGAGGAAGCCGGCGAACCATTCGGGCAGACCGGCAAGTTCCGCCGCGTTGACGACGATGGCGTCGGGAGAGATGGTGACCCCGGAGGTGCCCAGCAGGTTGGAGAATTTGGCGAAGGTGGCGTAGGCCGGAGCGGTCCAGTAGACCAGGGCGATGAAGAACAGACCCCAGACCACCTGCCAGCGGGCGTCGCTGACCCGGGGAACGACGTAGAAACGGCCGATGACGTGGGGCAGGCCGGCGGTGCCGAGCATCAGGGTGATGCAGAGGGCGAACCAGTGATAGGCCGTGTACTTGGCAAAGGGGAGGTAGAAGCTGGCCTCTGTAGCGGTTTCAACAATACCATTTCCGCCATTGCCGATGTCCCACAGGGCCGAGCCGTAACCGATCTGCGGTACGGCGGAAAAATAGCCGAGTTTGTTGGCGATGAAGAATAGGGGCAGGAAGAAGGTGATGACGATGACCACATACTGTACCTGCATGTTCTTGGTGGCGCCCAGCATTCCGGAAATCAGGACGTAGGCCAGAACCACGCCGGTGCCGACAATGACCGAGGTTTCGTAGTTGATGCCGAAGATCCAGTTGAACATCATGCCGATGCCCTTGTACTGGCCAACGGCGTAGACGAAGGAGATCAGGATAACAACCAGGGCCGAAAGCAGGCGTGCTCCTTGAGAATAGTAACGGTCACCGACGAAGTCGGGGGCCGTGTATTTGCCATAGCGACGGATCGGTCCGGCCATCAGTACCAGCAGCAGCACGTAGCCGCCGGTCCAGCCGAGGACATAGGATATGGCGAAATAGCCTTTCAGATAGATGAGGCCGGCCATGCCCAGGTAGGAGGCGGCGGACATCCAGTTCGAAGCGATCGCGGCACCGCCGCCCATCTGGCCGATGCCGCGCCCGGCGGCCCAGTAATCCTCCGTATTCTTAGCCTTGGCGAAGATGCCGACCACAACGAAGAGGATCAGCAGGCCGATCATCATCAGACCGGGAATGACCTTGAAGTGTCCTTCCGGGTTCAGGTTGTCTACGGCAAAGACATCACTTGCCAGCAGGATAAAAAA
>JARRKW010000335.1:0-1472 GCA_037387645.1 Desulfuromonadaceae bacterium | reverse complement strand
TCTCTTATTTGGTTTTGTCGGACTTGCCGTATTCAGCTTCCAGCTTGTCGGAAAATTTGCAGTACCACCAGCACTGGACTATGAACAGGGCAATGCAGAACTGCGCTGAATACCAGAAGTGAAAGGGGAAACCGAGGAACCGCGTCTCCGTCAGAAAACTTTTGCCGACCACCTGAGTGACGACTTCACCGGTGCTCAGGGTAACCTGGGCCGTAACATTGGGATCGGCTACCAGTTTCAAGAGAAACAGAAATCCGTACACGGCGACGAACCAGACCAGCAGGATGATTTTCGTCATGGTCACGTCTTTGGTCATGAAATCACCGACCGGCCTGAAAAAATTGATGTTGATATCCTGTGCAGCCAAATTTTCTTTTTCCATACCCATGTCTCCCATTGGTGTACAGGTTGCGGGGAACCCGTGGCCTGTAGAAAACGCCAAACCCTTCTCATCCAGAAAACAAGAAATTCATAAAAAGACAAAATGGAATGCAGATTCAAGCAATGAAGCCTATTTGTTGCTGATCGGTTTGTGTGCACCTCCCTTCTTCTGAACGGGTTATGAGGGGAGCCCCTCTGTCTGTTTCTGTTCATGCCGACCCACTAAAACCGACGCTGTCGTCAATCCTGCTCGTTACGATTCCCCGTCGGGGGGACAGGGACCCTGTGAGGCGAGTTTCCGCATTGGCCTGATTTAAGGTGCATTTGTCGATTTCGTGGTGGCTTTTAGCCATCTTGTGCGCAAAGCGGTATAATTTGTTCAGTTGTTGCCAAATAATTTAAATATTAATAAAAATAAAGCTCAAAAATCATGCTGCTGTTTCCGGGCTGCCAAAAGAACAGCGAGAAAGCTATTGTCGATTAATTATAGAATAAAAAGACTTGCGTTTACGGCTACTTTGCTCACGCAGATCGGAACAGTAGGCAAAAATGAAACAGATGAAAGCGCCGCCGGTAATAATTCCGCCCAGAATGTAATAGAGGCTGTTTGGCATGATTCAATCTCGTTTCCTTGTTAAGAATTAAACAGTGTTTTGTTATAGTTAATTTTATGCCATAGGTGTTTTTGTTGAGTCAAGTAAAATGTTCTGGATTAAATACTTTCGTGGTTTGTTGGGACGCTTGTTGTGCCCTCAGAAATGAGCTTTTTGGGGGTATTCCGAGGGTATCTCCACCGTCCGTCCGGAATGTTTAAGGGTCTGCTAATTGCTTTTTGTTAATTTACAAACCCCGTTCGAAATGTCCTGATGCGCAACAGGAATGGTCTTTTCCAGGAGTGCACCGGGAGCTGTTGTCGGCGCTGTTTGGCCCGGTCTGAGCGTCGGCAATGTTTTGTTGTTGTTTTGATATGATATGAATATACCTGATATTTTTTCTTCGTCAATTGGCAGCCGAGCGTATTTTGGCAGAACTTTGCCGGAGCTGGTGGGTAGCCGGGGACGTTTTTGTCTTTCCGCCGAGTGGCTGGAAAT
>JARRKW010000334.1:0-4532 GCA_037387645.1 Desulfuromonadaceae bacterium | reverse complement strand
CCCAGTTTACCCGGCCAGTCATTCCAGGATGATTTCCATCCGAACCAGCAACCCGATTGTAATTATTCCCGATTAACGCTAGATTAGGGAAAAATGACGCCCCGAAAACCTGGAGATCTGTCCCTTGAAAAATATCCGCATCATCACCCCCAGCTATTTGATCAAAATAAAGCGGGACTTCACCGCCGGCATCAAACAGCTCACCGAGCTGGGTTTCAACATCCTCAACCCGGAATTTCCGCAAACCCTCCCCTCGCCCCGGGAGAAGGCCGAGCAGATTCACGCCGCCTTTGCCGACCCCCAGGTCGATATCCTGCTGGCCCTGCGCGGGGGCTACAGCGCCATGAAAAGCCTGCCCTTCATCGACTTCGAACTGATCGGGCGCCACCCCAAAATCATCGCCGGGTTCAGCGACCTGAGCGCCCTGCTCAACCCCATCTTCGAGCGCACCGGGCTGGTGACCCTGCATGCCCCCATGGTGATCAACCTGGATCAGCCGACGGACTTCACCCTGAAGTCGCTGGGCAACGCCCTTAACGGCTATCCGCAGCAGAACCTGCTACAGGGCGCCCCCTGCCGGGTCTATCGGCATGGCACCGCCTGCGGCCTTCTCAAAGGGGGCAACCTCATCACCCTGACCGCCCTGATCGCCACCGACTGGGAGCTGGACACCCGCGATGCCATCCTTTTTCTGGAAGATGTGGATGAAAAGCTGCACGAGGTGGATCGCTACCTGACCCAGTGGCTGCTGGCCGGCAAATTTCAGGGCATCAAGGGCCTGATTCTGGGGGATTTTCGCGGCATCCGCAGCCAGCAGGTCTATGACATTCTGGCTGCGCAGCTGGAGCTGGACTTCCCGGTGATTCACTGCCCCTATATCGGCCATGTGGCCAATAAGATTACCCTGCCCGTCGGGGCACAGGTGGAACTGAGCACCGCACCGAAACGGCTGCTGATCCGCCAGCTGAACCTTCCCGGGGGCAATCCATGAATGTCCTCTGGCTGCTCATGATCTGCGTCAGCATCGTCTTCGCCATTTTCACCGGCCACCTGGAGGCCTTTACCCAGGCGATCTTCGACGGGGCCAAGGCGGCGGTGGAGGTCTCCCTCTATCTGCTGGGCATCGTCTCGGTCTGGCTGGGGATCACCAAAATCCTCGAAGACTCGGGGCTGATCTACCGTATTGCCCACCTGTTCAAGCCCCTCATTTGCCGGCTGTTCAAAAACATCCCCGGGGATCATCCCTCCATTACCGCCATCACCCTGAATGTGCTGGCCAACCTGTTCGGCCTCGGCAACGCGGCCACCCCCCTGGGCATCCAGGCCATGCAGGACCTGGACGGCCTCAATGAGGAGAAGGGGACCATCACCCCCGAGATGATGACCTTCATCGTCATCAACACCGCCAGCATTCAGCTGATCCCCTTCTCGGTCATCGGCATTCTGGCCAGCTTCGGCCATCCCAATCCGGCCGCGGTGGTCTTTCCGGTGCTGATCTCCACCGCCATCTCCACCCTGACCGCCCTGCTGGTGCTGTCTCCCTGCTGATCATCCCCCTGTTCATCCTTTTCACCGTGCTCGACGGCACCCTGAAGAAGGTCCGGGTTTATGATTCCTTCGACGCCGGGGCCAAGGAAGGACCGGGGATCATCCTGAAAATCTTCCCCGACCTGCTCACCATCTTCGTGGCCATCAAGGGCTTTCAGGCCTCCGGCGCTTTCGACTGGCTGCGGGACGGCTTTTACCGGCTGTTCGGTTTTCTGCAGATCCCCATGGAAGCCGTATCCATGGCCATCATCAAGCCCCTCTCCGGCAGCGCGTCCACGGCGCTGTTCACCGACATCGTCCAGACCGCCGGCCCCGACTCCATGGCCACCCAGATGGCGGCGGTGATCATGGGCAGCGCCGAAACCACCTTCTATGTGCTGGCCGTTTACCTGGGCGCCGTCGGCATCCGCAAAACCCGCTATCTGGTGCCGGTCTGCCTGCTGGCCGATGCCATCGGCGTAATGGTGGCGGTGGCCGTAGCCCGCTGGTTTTTCTCGGCGTGAAAGTAAAACTGGCATCCCCTCTCCCCCGGGGAGAAGGGAACAGAAGCCGCAGCTGAAGGGCTGGGACTTGAAGACCCTGATTTTGAACCAGCGGAAGCAGTAAACCAGGAGAGATTGCAACATGTGCAGGGTTCTGGGCATCACCCAATTCGATATGGAGCGGCATGGGCCGATGATCACCCGCTTCTGCCAGCTGGCGCGCAGCGGCAAGGTCATGGCGGAAGACCCGCCCGGCCACGAGGATGGCTGGGGCCTGGCCTTCTATGAGCAGGGACGGCTGGTGGTGCACAAAAGCGGGGTCAACCTGCTGCAGGAAACCGAGCGGGTCTTCGGCCTGCTTCGGGAGCTGGGGAGTTCACCGCTGCTGATTCTGCATCTGCGCAAGTCGGCCTGGGCCAACACCTCCAACACCCGCCACGCCCATCCCTTTTACCGGGACAACACCGTTTTTTTCCACAACGGCGTGGTTTACGACTACCAGAACCTGCTCCCCGACATCGACCTGCCGGAGCTGCCCGCCGATGCCCGCGATACCGAGGTGTTCTTCTACCATATCCTGAGCCGCAAGGGCGCGGATCTGGGGGAGCAGTTTCGCGCTTCGGCGGCCATCATCAAATCCCGCTACCGCTACTCGGCCCTGAACAGCCTGTTCAGCGACGGCCAAAAGCTCTTCGTCTATCGCGATTACGCCCGGGAAGGGGACTACTACTCCCTCTATCGGGCCGGCGCGGCAAACTCCCGCTACTTTTCTTCCGAGCCGCTGGATGACGCGCTGCAATGGCAGATGATGGCGCAGGAGGAATTTCTGACCATCGAGCTGGAGGAAACATAACCGCAACACGCCGGGAACATCTGCCCCGGCTTCGGTTCTTCAAACCTCCCCGGCGCTCCCGCCAGCATCCAACATGATGCTGAACTGCGCTCCTTCGGCGATGTTTTTCACCGTCAATTTCCCCCCCATGTGGCTCTCGATGATGCTCTTCGACAGGTAAAGACCGACTCCGGTCCCCCCCGACGCTTCCTTGGTGGTGAAATCCAGGTCGAAGATGTTCCCAATGATCTTTTCGTCGATGCCACCGGCATTGTCGGAAACGGTGACGATAACCGTCCCATCCTCGGCATAGCCCTTAATAATCACCTTCGCATCTTTGGCTTTCTTTTCCTTGAAGGCCTCCCGCGCATTACCCACCAGATTGAGGATCACCTGGGCGAACTCCTTGGGATAACCGAGGGCCTTGAGGTCGTGATCCGTCTCCACCTGTAGATCGATGGCTTCGTAACTCATGGTGGGTTTGATGAAGGAGAGGGCGCGATTGATGCTCTCCTCAATGGAGAACAGGTTTTTGCTCTTATCGGGCCGATAAAAATCCCTGAACACATTGACCGTCTGGGCCATGTTGTCGACCAGTTCGAGAATTTTATCGGAGATATCAACGATTTCCTCCCGACTGGACGCCACCCCCTCTTTCAGCAGATAGGTGGTCAGCGAGATGGAATTCAGGGGTTGCTTCCACTGATGCGCGATGTGATCAAGAATCTCGCCCAAGGCCGCCTGGCGGTTCTGCTGAATCATGATGAAGTCTTTTCCCCGGTTCTTGGCCACCTCCTCCCGCACCCGTTCCTCCAGAGTGAGGTTCAGCTCTTCCAGGAAATGCTTCTGCCAGCGCAGCTTTTCCTCCGCCAGCTTGCGCTCGGTGACATCGATGATCACCCCCTCGTAGTGGCTGACCTCCCCCTCCTCGTTGCGTTCGCAGAGGGTCTCGTCGATGATCCAGCGATAATTCCCATCCTTGGTTACAATGCGGTATTCCTGAAACCACTTTTCTTCCCCCGCCGCCGAGTATTCCTCCGTCTCGGTGGTAAGCTTTTCCAGATCGCGGGGGTGGACAATGGAAGCATAGCTGAGCTCACCGGACAGAAACTCCTCCGGTGTGTAACCGAACTGAACCACATTCTTCGACACCAGCTCCACCGGCCAGCCCGGTTCCGCCTTGCAGCGGAAGAGGACCACCGGGCTGTTTTCCACCACCATGTTGGCCTTGCGCAACTCCTCCTCGGCCTGCTTGCGGTCGGTGATATCCAGCATCATGGACTGCTTCGACATGCTGCCGTCCGAACGGTGAATCGGCACATTTACCACGTAAAACCAACGGTTGTCCTTGGGACTGAACATCTCCCAATGGATCGTCTCTCCCGCAAAAACCCGCTCGTTGACGCACCAGGGACAGACGGAGTCCCTGTTATGCATCATCTGATAACAGAATTCGCCCGTGGCATTGTATCCAGCCCGTTCCATCAGCTTGTTGTTCAAGAACTCCACGCGGTAATCCGGCGTGCAGACATAGATATACCCCTCAAAATGGTCCACGATCGCCTGGTATTTCGCCCTGCCTTCGCGGATCAGCTCCTCGGCCCGCCTCTGTTCGGTGACATCCACCATGACCCCGAAGGTGCCGGCATATTCACCGTTGTCATTAAACA
>JARRKW010000333.1:0-9637 GCA_037387645.1 Desulfuromonadaceae bacterium | reverse complement strand
ATTTCTCCGGCCGTCGATATCTACGAAACCGACAACGCCCTGACCCTGGTGGCGGACCTGCCGGGAATCAACAAGGACCGCCTGGAGTTGGGGATCGATCGCAATGTCATAACCATCGAAGGTCGTTTCGCTGAAGCGGAAACCGGCAATCAGCTCTATCGGGAATTTGGCAGCTCCGGTTACTACCGCCGGTTTCAACTGCCGGACAATCTCGACCTCAATCAGTCCAAGGCCGAGTTGAAAGATGGAGTGCTCACCCTGACCCTGCCCAAAGCGGAGGCCGCCAAACCTCGAAAAATCGAGGTCACGGTTCATTGAAACCGAAAGGACCGGGACCATCCCGGTCCTTTTTTGTTACGCAACAACTCGTTTTTCAGGCTGTATACTTAAGTGGTATGACACCAACCACGCAGGAGGTCCCTCATGGATATCAACAAACTGACCATTAAAACCCAGGAGGCCATCCAGGCTGCCCAGAGCCTGGCGACCCGTCTCGGTCATGCCGAAATCGATGGCGAACATCTGTTGGCAGCTTTGCTGGAACAAACCGAGGGACTGGTCCCGCGTCTGTTGCAAAAACTGGATGTTGCCCCGGAAAACTTCTCCCGCGCCTTAAAAAAAGAGCTGGAAAAACGCCCCAGTGCTTCCGGTGGCGGCATGGAAGCCGGGAAAATTTACGTTTCCCCCCGCTTCAACCGGTTACTGGTCAAGGCCGAACAGGAAGCCGGCCACTTAAAAGATGAATTCGTCAGTGTTGAGCATCTGCTGCTGGCGCTGGTGGAGGAAGGAGCCAGCACACCCGCCGGTCGACTCTTCAAGGAATTCAAGATCGACCGCAATCGCCTGTTGCAAGCCCTATCAGACATTCGCGGTCATCAGCGCGTAACCAGTCCCGATCCGGAAGGAACCTACGAAGCACTGGAAAAATACGGTATTGACCTAGTCAAGGCGGTGCAGAAAGGCAATCTCGATCCGGTCATCGGCCGCGACAGCGAAATCCGTCGCACCATCCGTATCCTTTCCCGCAAAACCAAGAACAATCCGGTCATGATCGGTGAACCGGGGGTCGGCAAGACCGCTATTGTTGAAGGCCTGGCCCATCGTATCGTCCGTGGCGATGTCCCCGAGAGCCTCAAGAAAAAAACCATTTTTTCCCTGGACATGGGAGCTCTGGTTGCCGGAGCCAAATACCGGGGTGAATTCGAGGAACGCCTCAAGGCGGTCTTGACCGAAATCCGCAACAGCGAAGGCCGCATCCTGCTGTTCATCGACGAACTGCACACCATTGTCGGCGCCGGGAAAACCGAGGGATCCATGGATGCCGGCAATATGCTCAAACCAATGCTGGCTCGCGGCGAACTCCACTGTATCGGCGCCACCACCCTGGACGAATATCGCAAATACATCGAAAAAGACGCCGCCTTGGAGCGTCGTTTTCAACCGGTGCTGATCACCGAACCCACGGTTGAGGATACGATCAGTATTCTGCGTGGCCTCAAGGAACGCTACGAGGTTCATCACGGGGTTCGCATTCATGACAACGCCCTGGTTGCCGCGGCGTCCCTTAGCGACCGCTATATTTCCGATCGCTTTTTACCAGACAAGGCCATCGATCTGGTCGATGAAGCCTGCGCCATGATCCGCACGGAAATCGATTCCCTGCCCAGCGAGCTGGATGAGGTCACCCGCCGGGTCATGCAGATGGAAATCGAAGAAGCGGCTTTGAAGCGGGAAAAGGACAGTGCCAGCCGCGGTCGTCTGGAGAATCTGCGCCGGGAGCTGGTTGAACAGAAAAAACGCGCCGCCGACCTGAAAGAACAGTGGGAAGGGGAGAAAAACTTCATCAAAACTATTCAGGGGCTACGGGAAGAGATCGAAAAAACCCGTCAGGACATCGAACAGGCTGAGCGCAACTACGATCTCAATCGGGCAGCCGAACTCAAACACGGCAAATTGCCGCAACTGGAAAAACAGCTGCGGGAAGGCGAAAAAGTCGTGGCCGACGATCAGCAGGGCTCGCGGCTGCTGCGCGAGGAGGTCACGGACGACGAAATTGCCGGCATCGTGGCCCGCTGGACCGGCATTCCCGTCACCCGACTGATGGAAGGGGAACGGGAAAAACTGCTCAATCTTGACAAATATCTGCATCGGCGGGTCATCGGCCAAGACGAAGCCGTGCAACTGGTGGCCGACGCCGTGATCCGGGCTCGGGCCGGCATCAAGGATCCGCGCCGACCCATCGGTTCCTTTATTTTTCTCGGCCCGACCGGCGTCGGCAAAACCGAACTGGCCCGCACCCTGGCCGAAGCCCTGTTCGACAGCGAAGACAACATGGTTCGCATCGACATGTCCGAATACATGGAAAAACATGCCGTCAGCCGCCTGATCGGCGCGCCGCCGGGCTACGTCGGCTATGAGGAGGGCGGGCAACTTACCGAAACCGTCCGCAGAAAACCCTACTCGGTCATTCTGTTCGATGAAATCGAGAAAGCCCATCAGGATGTGTTCAACATCCTGTTGCAGGTATTGGACGACGGTCGCATCACCGATTCCCAGGGACGAACGGTCGATTTCAAAAATACGGTCATCATCATGACCTCCAATATCGGTTCCCAACATCTTATCGAAGGGGTCGGCCAGGATGGTCAGATCACTGAGCCGGCGCGAAAAGGCGTACTCCGCGAATTGAAACAACAATTCCGCCCGGAGTTTCTCAACCGGGTCGACGATATCGTGTTATTCAAAATTTTGACCCTGGAAGAGATTAAACGTATTGTCGAACTCCTAATCAATGACCTGCGCAAACGTCTCAGTTGCAAAAATATGGGATTGGAACTCACTCCCAACGCTCTGGACTTCATCGCGCAGTGCGGCTACGACCCGATTTACGGGGCGCGGCCCCTCAAACGCTATCTGCACCATTTCCCATACCATGCCGGCCACCGAAACATTGGAATAGGATTTTTCATACCGTCGCGCCGCGCCCATGAGCCATCAGCCGAATGGCTCATGGGCGCCTGATAATTCATTTTATTAATTTTAGGGCCCAATTATTGCAATTAATCCGAAATGAAATTTCTCTCTGCATCATCGAGGACATAATGAGCAAAAGAAAACGTTTCGGAGAAATCTTAATAGAAGCCAATGTGGTTACCGAACCGGTACTGCAGCAAGCTCTGGAAAAGCAAAAAACGAGCGGCAAACGGCTGGGTAAGATCCTCGAAGAGATGGGAGTTTCCACTGAAAGGGACACGGCCGTGGCCCTCTCCCGCCAGTTCGGCTTTCGCACCGTACAAAGTCTGGCCAACTACAGCTTCCCCAGCGACGTTCTCGGCCTGTTCAACGGCGAGACGGCACTGTTGAAAAACATCTTTCCATTGAAGTTGGAACATAAGACTCTCTACCTGGCCATGGCTAATCCCCTCGACATGGATACCATTAACGACATAACCTTCCGTACCGGAATGCAGGTCATCCCCTGCGTCACTACCCCGGCAGAAATCCAGACGGCCGTGCAACAGCATTATCTCAGCGCCGACACCGAAAAATCGCAGCAGGAAACCTCTGACTGGTGGACCATCCTGGTGGTTGATGATCAGGAACTGGTTCGGGGAGCCATCATGGCGGCCCTTAGAAAAGAGGGCTACCAGATCCTGGAAGCTACCAACGGCGCGGACGGCCTCAAGGTCGCCTGCCAACGCCACCCGCACCTGATCATCTCCGACACGATCATGCCTCGTATGGACGGTTTTGAAATGTTTCGTGCCCTTCAGGCCAACGCCCAGACACGGGCCATCCCGGTTCTGGCTCTGTCTTCCAAATCAACCCCGGAAGAAGAGGCCAGACTCTTGGACGCGGGGTATTTTGACTTTATCCCCAAGCCGATCAATCCCATCCGCCTGCTTGCCCGGGTGCGACGCGGACTGAAAATAACCTACGGAGACAACTTTCCGCCGGCGCCTTAAACGGGATATTTGCTAAATTTTATAAATAGGAGTAACATTATCTAAATAGTAAGGATTCGCGAATCCCCTCAACCCAGGGAGGCTATTATGAGAATTGACATCGTAGGAAAACCGGAAAGCGGGCAACGCTGTGAACGCACCCTGGAGAACGTCCGTCGCGCTCTGGCGGAAACGGGGGTGGAAGCGGAAGTTCATCTCTACCGCGATCGCAGAAAAATGATCGATCATCGTATTTACGTCTCACCGGCGCTGATTATTGATGACAGCGTTCGCGTCGCCGGACGCGTACCGGAGATCAAAGAAATTGTCAGTTTCCTTGCAGAACGCCCCCGCTATCTGAATCGCCTGCAAAAGGTGGCCTGAATCAACGGACACACCACCCTTTGAAAGTAAAGCCCCCTTGCCGACGCAAGGGGGCTTTACTTTTTCCGTCTCCTCGGTTAACGTTAGAATCTACAAATTCCTTAATCTTAGAGGGCTCATGGCAACTATTCTGCTGGTAGACGACGTTCAACTTTTTGTTGAGCTGGAAAAATCTTTCCTGGAAGACGCTGGACATTCCGTTGTCACAGCCGCAACCGGCGAAGAAGCGTTGGAACAGCTGGAACGGGTCACTCCCTCGCTGTTGCTCATGGACCTCTATCTTCCCGGCATCTCCGGCGATGAGGTCTGCCGTCAACTCCGCAACAAAAAAAACAGCTGCTCGAAAAAGTGAAACTACTGCTGGGAACGACCAAGGCCCGAACCGCTGTTCGCAAACGGTTTTCTGCTCCGATCCAGGTTCGTACCAACGAAAAACAGTTTATCGCAACCGCCCACAACCTTTCCCGCACCGGCATCTTCCTGCATAGCTCCATCATTCCCCCGAAGGAATCGACGATTGAACTTAATGTTCGCCTGGCCAATGAGCGCGACATTGTTCTACTGGGGAAAGTCAAACGTATCCAGAATGGCCCGGATGGCGGTTTTGGCGTTCATTTTATCTATCCGGGAGGAGCAGGAAAAAAAGATCTGGAGTTCCTGCTAGATGAAGCCAACCAGGCGCAGCAGGATGAGGCAATGGCAACGGAAGCAACAGCGTCCGCGCCATCGTCGGATACCGAAGAAATAAGGCAGCTGCGCGCAGAAAACGAGTCGTTGCGTCGGCGCATTGAAGAACTGGAAAGGGAAAATCAAGACTTCGCCAACCGCATCGTAACCAGCGAAGAAATGAACAACAACATGACCAACCTCTATATTGCTGCGTCGCGCCTGCATTCGGTGCTGAAGCGGTCACAGGTTGTCGAAATTATCAATGAGGTGGTCATCAATTTGATCGGTGCGGAGAAATTCGTCCTGGCCCTGCATGACAAACAGTCTCAAAGTTACGCCTTCGAAGCGGGTGAAGGCCTGTCTCCCGAGGAATTTCCTCCCGTCTGCCCGGGAAGCGGCCTGCTGGGACGCATTGTCGCCAACGGTGAGCATTTCTTCCAGCAGGGGCCAGTAACGGAGGGCTCGGACGATCTGCAACAACCGCTGGCCGCCATCCCCCTCACCTATCAGAACACCTGCATCGGCCTACTGGCCATTTATCGCTTATTTACCCAAAAGGAGAAATTCGCCGAGGTTGATTTTCAACTCTTCCGCATGATGGCCGAACATGCCGCCATCGCCCTGTGTTCTTCCTCCCGCTGCCTGCGTTCTGCCTCTTTGGCTTAACGCTGGCTAGGCCTGCATCGGCACGCCTTGCCAGCAACCAAAATGACTCAGAATTATGCGTCACGATTAACCGAACGGGCCACTAGCTGACCGTTGAGTCGGACGCGGGCAGCAAAAAGCCTTCCGCCAAAGCGAAGCGCACGATTTCTTCCCCTTCCGCCGCCGCAATACTGCCGGCAAAAATATCCGCGGCGCAGACATCTCCCGTGCATCCCCGCAGCAAGGTCAGAAAATCCTCTTCCAAAGACTCGCAAAACACCTGTTCTCCCCGACGGAAGAAAATGGCAACCGATCCCACCGGCCGAAACAGGGTCATCAATTGCTCGAAGTCAACCTCCCCCATTTCAATCAGGTCGAGAATCTCATAGGCGAAGGGAACCAACCGTACCCCCTCGGCAATCCGCAGGGGAGCCTTCCAGGGATCGATTTCATCCCGGATCGAGGAAGACATCGGCAAGGCTTCGGGGCCCAACAGGGTTTCGGCGTAATGATAATGATAGCGCAACAGATCCAGGACCGCGGGCAACAGTTCAAGCAGCTGCCGACGTTTGAACAACTCCGTCAGAAATTGTTCTTGCAGCCGAAGAGCCTCTTCCGGACGCCAGACCTGCGTGTCCAACAGCCGCTCCCTGCTGCAACGTTCTCCGGCGAGAAGCCACTGGGTAAAATCCTGCAGCAAACCCACGGCGTCCATGCCGGTGGCCTTAACCAGCGCCAGAAAAAACCCGACGGCGCGGCCGGTATTGTAGAACAGATCGGTCGCCGCAGCCAGCAAACGACAATCCTCCAACTCGACGGGGCTCAGGCTGTCGCTTTGCAGGATTTCATAGGGAGGCTCGGCCTGAGCCCTTAGACCGAAACGGGCAACATCCTGATGCAATCGGGTGCCGGGCAAAACGGCAAGAGGGAAAATATCGATATGATTGGGCGCCAGGGTCAGGGCAAAATTGAGACTCCGGCAAAAACCGGCATAATCATCTCCCGGCAGACCGTAGATCAGGTCAAAACCGAAAGTCACCCCCTCGCTGGCCAACAGATGGATCCTGCGGGTGAATTTTTCCGGATCAAAATTCCGCCCGATCTGTTTCAGAACCTCGGGGCAGGACGATTGCAGGCCGATCTGAACCGAACAGATGAGCTGCGACAGCAGACGGGCGGTTGCCCGGTCGAGAAATTCAGCCTTGGCTTCCAGATGAAAATGGATATGCGGCGCTTTGCGCCGCAGCAACCGCAGTAACTGCTTGCCCCGCTCCGCCGGATAATTGAAGGTCGAATCGAGAACCCAGACCTGACTGACCTGGTGTCGAACGAACAGATCAAGCTCCTGCTCCAGACGCTCCATCGGGAAGAACCGGGTTCCCCGACGGCCTCGACCATCAAAGCAGAAGGTACAGGCAAAGGGACAGCCACGGGACGTCTCCCACAGCACTCCTCCGTCCGCCGTCGGCACGACGGAACCGGAAAGCCAGGGGGAAGGCAGGTCCTCCAACCGAGGAGGCGCCGGTTCCGGCATCTCCTCCCCGGCTCCCGCAGCCTGATGCAGACCGGCAATGGGCGCCCCATTTTGTCCCGCCAGAAAACGCCTGATCAGATCACGGAAAACCTCCTCCCCCTCACCTCGGATAACTGCGTCAAAACCGCCCTGAGTCAACACCCCTTCCGGATCGGCATAAACTTCCGGTCCGCCGGCAATCAGCAGAAGCGAGGGATTACGACGACGCAAAAGAAGCGCCAGTTCACAAACCCGGGATCGATTCCAAACGTAAAGGGGAAAGGCCACCAGTTGTGGCTCAAGACCGAGAATCTTCCGCAACATCTCTTCACTGTCCTGCTGCGGATAGAAATCAAGGAGGCAACTCCGCTCGCGCCATTCCTGCGGCAGCGCGGCCCGCAAACAGCCCGCCGCCAGAGACACCGCTTGAGCTGAGCGACGCACATGCAGGGTGGGAAAAACAATGCGCATGTCGGATCCCGTCAGGAAAGGCTAACTACCGTCTCGCCATGGCGACGAAACTCAAAAAAGGCAAGGAAGGCAACAGGACGTTTACCCGTTTAGAGCGCGGCCGTCGTTCCGGAAAACGTCTGGCACAAGGGCCCTGGCTTGGCTCCCCGGATTTTGCGGCAGACGCAAACAGGCATGATCCATGGAAGGTTTTCCCCCGGCTGAAACAGATCCAATGCTCACCAAAATCCTTCAAAACCGGGGCTTTAAAAAAATTCACTTCGGCAATTATCGAAAAACTGCGGGAAGCCGCGAAATATCAGGCTTTTTTAGCCCGCACCTTGATTTTCGGCTTACAGTCCTCGATCACGACCCGAAACTCAACCTCGCGCTCCCCAAAGGTCTGGCGAATTTTTTCCTGTTGTGTCTCCAGGAAACGATAGACCTTTTCGCGCTCCGGCGGTTCTCCGCTCAGATTGCAGTTGGTTCGAGCCGTCAGCAGATCCTGATAGATTTGATCCCGCGGGTCGCTTGGCGGCAAATTTTCTTCAGGCCCCGACGATAAGGTTCTGACCCGTTGCCGAACGTAACGGCCCTCATCCATTAACCGTAAAATCCGATCCCAATGGCTGCTGTAACTGAAGAATCGCGCCGCCAACGATTGGTAGCGAAAACGCAAGTCGGTCTGTATGATCTTGCGATTGATGAATCGGCGCAAGCGCTTCTCCATAGCGGTCCGCAGTTTGGCCGGTTCCCGCTTTTCGACCCCGGAAAAGTACTGCTCATAAAGAATGAGATCTGTTTGGGGCATAACCCTTGACTCCCAAAGAGCTTTCCAGGATAATTAGTAATTTTAACGAACTCTTTTTTGGTCGGAGGGATTATGAGCAGAAAACCTTTGGCAGCCGTCATTCTCGCCGCCGGGCAGGGAACCCGGATGAAATCCCAACTCCCCAAAGTCCTGCACCCGGTTGCAGGGCAACCGATGGTCTGTGCCCCAATGCGCATGTGCCAATTGCTGGGCTGTGAAAAAACCATCCTGGTCATCGGCCACGGCGCCGAGCAGGTACAACAGATCCTGGCCAAGGAACCGCTGCTGTTCGCCCTCCAGGAACAACAGCTCGGCACCGGTCACGCGTTGCTCTGCGCCGAAAGCCAGTTGCAGGACTTTGCCGGCACCCTGTTGCTGCTTTGCGGAGACGTGCCGCTGCTGCGGCAGCAAACCCTGGAACGCCTGCTCAACTACCATGCCGAGCAGCAGGCCGCCGTCACCGTATTGACTGCGGAAATGGAAAACCCCCAGGGCTACGGCCGGGTGGTCCGCGATGGGGATACCGTGTTGCGCATTGTCGAGGAAAAAGTCGCTTCGGCCAAAGAAAAAGCTATCCATGAAATCAATACCGGCATTTACGCTTTCGAGGCCCCCCTGGTCTTCGCGGCCCTGAAAGAGGTGGGACGTGACAATGCCCAAGGCGAATATTACCTCACTGACGTTCTGGAAATCGCCCGTCGCCAAAACCGCAAGGTCTGCGCTATCAGTGTCGCCGACCCCGACGAAACCATGGGCATCAACGACCGAATTCAACTGGCCGAGGCCAATGCCATTCTGCGGCAACGCATCAATCAGGAGCACATGCGAGCCGGAGTCACCCTGCTCGATCCGGCGGCAACCTATATCGATCCACAGGTTGAAATCGGCCCGGATACCGTCATCCATCCCGGAGCGCACCTGCGGGGAACAACCCGCCTCGGCAAAGAGTGCATCGTCGAACCGGGGGTCATGGTTACCGACTGCACCATCGGTGACCACACCCACCTCAAGGCCGGTTCGGTCATGGCCGAATCGGTCCTCGGCCCGCACTGCGCCATCGGTCCCATGGCCCACCTCCGCCCCGGCACGAATCTGGCCGGACACAACAAACTCGGCAATTTCGTCGAAACCAAAAAGGCGGTTTTAAAGGAAAAGGCGCAGGCCAGTCACCTCACCTATATCGGCGACGCCGAGGTCGGTCGCAACGTCAATATCGGTTGC
>JARRKW010000332.1:0-2999 GCA_037387645.1 Desulfuromonadaceae bacterium | reverse complement strand
AATAAAGCCCAACCGGGGCAGCCGTGGGCAACTGCCCCTACGGAGAAAAATGGAAATGAATTTAAGGTTTTTCCAACAACATGCGATGGCAGCGAAGGTTGTCAACAACACCGAGGACGACGCCTCGACACGCGCTTGCGAACGGGGAGGTGCCACGAAACCAGGCAGGGGTCACAACCAGCGTCGCTGATCAAAGCCCTGCCCCCGGCGACAGAAGTCCCCCGACAGGGCAGCCGATTTTTGCTTACTTTTTTTGGCGGCTTACAAAAAGTAAGGCGCCTGCGGGGCGCGTCCCGGCGGTTTTGATCTTTTTGGTTTAAAGGCAAAGAAATGGCCTGAAATCGGCTGTCGCCAGACTTCTGTCGCGTAGGTCCGGTAACCCGGAAATCTTGCGCAGGGTTCATAATACCGACCCGGCTCCGTGGAACCGATCCTCTTGCAAGATTTTCTGGTCAGGTTGGGGATTTTACCCCCCATTCACCGGGTAAGGCTTCTTTTAGAAAAACCAAACCCAACCTTGGGAGAAGAATCGAAATGAACTTAAGGTTTTTCCACCAGCAGGCGATTGCACCCAGGCAGGTCAACAGCAGCCCGGCTGACGCCTCGACACGCATTCGCAGACGAAGAGGTGCCACGAAGGAAAACAGAGTTCATAACCAACGCCTCTGATCGAAGCTCTGCCCCGGGCGACAGTAGTCCCCCGACAGGGTAGCCGATTTTTGCTTACTTTTTGGCGGCTTACAAAAAGTAAGGCGCCTGCCGGGGCGCGTCCCGGCGGTTTTGCTGATTCGTTATTACATCGAAATACGAAAACGACAGACACAGATCGCGTTCTCGATAACACCTAAAGGATATCAATCCATGACTGAATCCGGCAGCTGGCGCCATGGAGGCCATCTCCGCCAACTGGCCCTCACCGCCGGGGTGAACCCCGAGGCGTTGCTTGACTTTTCGGCCAACATCAACCCCCTCGGCCCCCCCGAATGGCTGCGGCCGTGCATCAGCAGCTGCATCAGTTCCCTGATCCATTATCCCGACCCCGGGGGTGAAGAACTGGTCGCTGCCGCCTGCGAACGCTACGCCGTCAGTGCCGGTGAAATTCTGCTCGGCAACGGTTCCACCGAACTCCTTTACCTGTTACCCCAGGCTCTGGGGATCAGGCATGCCCTGATCCCGGTACCGGCCTATGTCGATTATGCCGCGGCGGCAAAGGTCGCCGGACTGGAGACGCACCCCCTGCCCCTCGCCGCCGACAACGGTTTTGCCCTCGATTTCACTTCCCTGGAAAAGGCTTTGTTTGAAATCGACGAAGGACCGGTCATGGTGCTGCTGGGCCATCCCAACAATCCCACCGGCCGTCCCCTTGACGCCGCTCAGTTGCGGCAACTGGCCCGTCGCCACCCGGCGGCAACCTTTGTGGTGGACGAGGCCTTCGGCGATTTCGTCGAGGACTTCGACAGCCTCACCGTCAATCGACCGACCAATGTCATCGTCATGTTGTCCCTGACCAAGATTTTCGCCATCCCGGGCCTGCGCCTCGGGCTGGCCATCGCCGATGCCGCAACGGTGCAGAGGGTCAAGGCGCTGCAACCACCCTGGTCGGTCAACAGCATTGCCCAACAGGTCGGCAGAACCGCGCTGCGCGACAGCGCCTACCTGCAGGAGTCCCGCAGGGTCGTGACTGCCCTGCGCGGCCATTTATGCCGGCAGCTGAACCAGATTCCCTGTCTGACCCTTTATCCCGGAGCGGCGAATTTCCTGCTGCTGCGCTGCGACCACCGCTCGCTGGACGCCCGCGGCCTGGCTGATCGGCTGCTCAAGCAGGGCCTGGCCATCCGCGTCTGCGACAACTTCGCGGGACTCGACGGACGCTTTTTCCGGGTGGCGGTACGCAGCGAAGCGGAAAACCGGCAGCTGCTGGCCGCCCTGCGCCAGGAACTGTCCCTGCCCCCTCTGGTCACCACCCGTCGCCGAACCCCCGCCATCATGCTGCAGGGCACCAGTTCCAATGCCGGCAAGAGCGTGTTGACCGCCGCGCTGTGCCGCATCATGCTGCAGGACGGCTACCGGGTCGCCCCCTTCAAGGCCCAGAACATGTCCCTCAATTCCTTCGTCACCCGTGACGGCGGGGAGATGGGACGCGCTCAGGTGGTGCAGGCCCAGGCCGCCCGCCTCGATCCGGATGTGCGCATGAATCCGATCCTGCTCAAACCGAACAGCGATATGGGCAGTCAGGTGGTGCTGTGCGGCAAGCCCCTCGGCAATATGCAGGTCATGGACTATTTCCGCTATAAAACCGAGGCCTTCGAACGGGTCAAAGCATGCTACGACAGCCTCGCGGCCGAACAGGACGCCATGGTGCTGGAAGGAGCGGGAAGTCCCGCCGAAGTCAATCTCAAAGCCCATGACATCGTCAATATGAAAATGGCCCTTTATGCCAAGGCGCCGGTGCTGATGGTCGGCGATATCGATCGCGGCGGGGTGTTCGCCGCCTTTGTCGGTTCCATGGAGGTTCTGTCGGAACAGGAACGGGCCCAGATAGCCGGATTTGTCGTCAACCGTTTCCGGGGTCAGGCCGACCTGCTCCAGGACGCCCTCGCTTACACCCGGCAGCACACCGGACGGCCGGTCCTCGGCGTGATCCCCTATCTGAAGGACCTGGGCCTGCCCGAAGAAGATTCGGTGGGGTTCAAGGATGGCCTGTTCGATGACAACCGCTCCGTTAACGATGCCGTCGATATCGCCGTTCTGGACCTGCCCCATATTTCCAATTTCACCGACCTCGAACCGCTGCGCATCGAACCGGATGTCCGCCTGCGCACGGTGCGATGCGCCGGCGAGCTGGGTCGTCCCGATGCCATCATTCTGCCGGGGAGCAAGAACGTCATCGGCGACCTCACCTTTCTGCGAGCCGCTGGACTGGACCGCCTGCTGCGGCAACGGGCCGATGAAGGTCGCTGCGAAATCGTCGGCATCTGCGGCGGGTATCAGATACTCGG
>JARRKW010000331.1:0-3003 GCA_037387645.1 Desulfuromonadaceae bacterium | reverse complement strand
GGAAAAATTGCCCGTAACCGAAAAGGAACGGCCGGGGGCGCAGAAAATAGTTGCTGCCGGAAAAATGGTTGACTATGCTCTCAGCTTGGATTCGGGCCGGCAGGCTGCAATCGTCCCGTTACGGTTTGCTCCATCGGCAGTGACGGTCCCCACCGGATTTTGAATTCCGGCCTGGCGACAGAAGGGTGGGATGGTACGAACTGCGTTCTCGTTGTCCGCACCCGTTCTGGTAAAGCTTCCGGCCCTGGTGAAAGCGTATTCGAACGGAACTTTCTGGGGCTGAGGTTGGTTTTTATATGTATCAAAGCCATGGTTTCAAGCTGGTTCAATTTGATCCCCTTGCCCTGTTCGCGCGGCTTTGTCCCGATGGCCCGGGTTTTCTGGAGAGTCCCGTTGCCGGTCCCCGCATCGGGCGTTACAGCATCGTTCCGTTGCGGCGGCGGGAGTCCTACCGGCTGGATCAGCGGGGGCTGGTCCGTATCGATGCGCAGGGGGAAACGCCCCTGGCGGGCGATCCCTTTGCCCGGCTGGAGGCGGTGCTGGAGCAGCGGCGGGTTGTTCCAGAGGGCGCGGGACTAAGCTTTCCCGGAGGCTTTTTCGGCTATTTCGGTTATGATCTGGCTGGTCGGATCGAGGATTTGCCGCAGCGGGCCCGCCGCGACCGGCCGATTCCTCAGCTCTGGCTCGACTGGGTGGACCTGACCGCGGTTTACGATCGGCAGCGGCAGCTTTTGACCCTGGCCAGCCTCGATCCGGCCGTCGATCTGGCGGCGCTCGAAGGGGAGGTGCGGGCGGCCCTGGCCGGCCCGCTGGAACATCCGCCCCTGCCGTCGGTTCAGGCACCGGAACCCATCCTGAGCCAGGGGCAATTCGAGGGCATGGTGGCGCGGGTGCGGGAATACATTGCCGCCGGGGACATCTATCAGGCCAATCTGTCCTGTCGTTTCGACGGCCGTTTTGCCGGCGACGGCAACGCCCTGTACGCTAGCCTGCGGCAGGTCAACCCGTCTCCCTTCGCCTGTTTGTTGCGCTCGCCGGGGGTGGAGATCATCTCCTCCTCCCCCGAGCGGCTGGTTTCGTTGCAGAACGGCGTGGCCGAAACCCGCCCCATTGCCGGGACCCGCCCCCGCGGTTATACTCCCCCTGAGGATGTGGAGCTGGGCAGAGAGCTGCTCGGCCATCCCAAGGAACGGGCCGAACATGTCATGCTGCTCGATCTGGAACGCAACGATCTGGGAAAAGTCTGTCGACCGGGGACTGTTCGGGTGGATGAACTGATGGTGCTGGAACGCTATTCCCACGTCACCCACATCGTTTCCAATGTGCGGGGGGAATTGTGCCGGGGCGTCGGACCCTTCGCCCTGCTGCGTGCCACCTTCCCCGGCGGGACCATCACCGGCGTGCCGAAAAAACGCTGTATGGAAATCATTGACGAACTGGAACCGGTCGGTCGCGGCAGCTACACCGGCAGCGCCGGCTATATCAGCGTCACCGGCGACATGGATCTGAACATTCTGATTCGCTCCTTTCAGCGTTGCGGGGACGAACTCAGCTACCAGGTTGGCGCCGGTATCGTCGCCGATTCCGTTCCGGCGCAGGAATGGGCCGAATGCCTGGCCAAGGGCCTGGCCCTGCAACGAACCTTGGGAGGCGGCTGATGCTGGTCAATTACAACGGAATCTTCGTGCCGGAAACCAAAGCCGTCCTGGCGGTCAACGACGGGGCCGTGCTGTTCGGCGACTCCCTGTTCGAAACCCTCAAGGCGCGGCGGAAAACCATCTGCCACCTGGAGCGGCATCTCGACCGCATGGAACAGTCCGCCCGTCTGTTGGTCATGCCCTTCGACCGCCGTCAGGTGACGGCGGCGCTGCTGGCCATCGCCGAGCGTCTCGATGCTCCCGTTTCCCGTCTGCGCCTCACCCTCAGCCGGGGTCCCTTCACTGGCCTGACGTTCCCGGCCCAGGAGCAGCGCCACATTTTCATTACCGCGCAGCCCTACAGCGAACCGACGGCCCAGGAGCGGCGCCGGGGGGTGAATTGTGTGTTCGCCCCCAACCAGCGGGTCAATCCCCTCTCCCATCTGCCGCAGATGAAGCGGGGCAATTACATCGACTGTCTCTACGCCGCCGACTTCGCCCGTCGGCAGGGTGCCCGCGAGGCCCTTTTCGTCGGCGTCCAGGGGGAGATCCTCGAGGGTGCCACCAGCAACCTGTTTCTGCGCCAGGGGGAAACCCTGATCACTCCGACCGCCGGTCCCCTGGTGCTGGGCGGTATCATGCGTCACCGGATAATCCGGACGGCCCAGGCCCTGGGGCTGAGCGTGGTCGAAAAGAATGTGAGCAAAATGGAGCTGCTGGCGGCCGAAGAGGTCTTTCTCTGCAATGCCCTGATCGATATTCTGCCGGTTTCCGCCATCGAAAACCTGCCCATTGCAACCGGACCGGTGGCCGGCATTTTGCTCGAGCAATTGCAGCGGCAGACGGAATGAAAAAAACCGTCATAAGGGCTTGACCGTAACCGCTTCTCTCACTATAATCACCCCACTTTGCCGAAGTGGTGGAATTGGTAGACACGTCGGTCTCAAAACCCGATGCCCTTTGGGCGTGCCGGTTCGATTCCGGCCTTCGGTACCACAAGAAGAAATAGCCTCCGATTCGTCGGGGGCTTTTTCTTTTTCTTTTTCTGCTTGTTCCCCGTAATCTCCCCCCGCCATTGCGCAACGTCCCCCTGTTGCAAGAGCTGCTGCCACTTCTTTGATGATCAAATTATGCCTTGTGGGAGCGGCTTCAGCCGCGATTCTGGTGGGAAAAATTACGAGAGGTCAAGGGCGGAGAGCTGGAGCTTTCATGCCCACAATTGCTGTTGAGGTAGTCAGGGGCAGGTGCTTGGATAAACTTGGTCTTGACCTGTAATAGCGGCTGGGCTAGATTGGCCTTAATTATTTTTGTTGTGTTTTGATCGGGGAGGGGACGTGAAAAAAGAAAAGTTCTCCCAATACAGAGC
>JARRKW010000330.1:0-3010 GCA_037387645.1 Desulfuromonadaceae bacterium | reverse complement strand
GTGCTGGGCGGCGGAGGCGCCGACCAGGTCTACCGCACCATCGATTGTGCCGCCAGCGACCCCTACTGCCAAGATGAACTCTACTGGCAGGGGGCCAAGCGGATGATGGAATACAATCATCTGACGGTAACGGTGAGTGGCAAGGATGTCGGCATGGTCCTGGAGCGCTGGCGTCCCGAAGCTTTCCAGCCATACCAGCGTTGCGTTATCGATCAAGCCATGCAGATCAGTGGTTGTGAATAATAGGACTTCACACTTACAGATTTGGTGGCAACCCTTCAGAGCTGTGGATTAGCTGCCACGCTGTATTTTCCCCAGGAGTTGTTGCACATAGTCATCCATCTTTCCGGCCAGGGTGTCCGATAGACCGAATTCCTCCCGGATCTCTTCCGGTTGAATCCCCATGATCTGAATTTTCGGGATGACATAATCGGTCTGCCGGGCCAGTTCCAGAACCTTGATGATGTCCCCCTCGTGGCTGGAAATGTTGGCCAGTTCCTTGACGGAGGTGACCAGATCCGGGGTGAACCAGCGGATGTCGCCAGGTTGCAGGCCAAATTCGCCGGAATCAACCAGAATGATCTGCTCTGTCTCTTCGTTCAGATAGGTGAGTATGTTAAGCAGATTGCCGGACAGGTCGATGGCTTGAAAACCCCGGTCCAGGTTTTCCGCGATAATCTTCTCGATAATGCGAATGCCGATGCTGTCATCGAACATGGAGTAGTTACCGATACCAATGATATATTTCACCGGGTCCTCACAGGATAGGGGGGAGACGGAAATAGTTTGATGTGTCGAAAAAAATAAGACGCCAGCAGGCAGGAAAGGGTTTCCGGCCCGCTGGCGTCTTGATCGCTTTATGCAGCGGCTCTGCTGCTGGGCAACTTATTTGACAAATTTCACATTCAGATAGTGGGTGGAACAGGAAATACAGGGGTCATATGCGCGGACCAGCATGGAAAGAGCCAGTTCCATTTCCGCCTCGTCCTTGTCCTGTTCGAGTAAAACTGGCACCAGTGCTTCAAAGTCTTTCTGAATGTTGGCGTGATTCTGGCCCGTCGGAATAATGCAGTTGCCCGCCGTGCAGAACCCTTCTTGATCAAAGCTGTACTCGTGGAACAGAATGCCGCGGGGTACTTCAACCGCAGCAGCGCCCTGACCGAACTTGGTGGGGGTAACCAACGGTTCTTCCGTATCAATGCCTTCGGCAATCAATTGGTCAAGAAGATCCAGCGATTCATAGACACTATGCGCGCATTCAATGAGCTGCGCCGCGGTGTTCAGATAGGGATTGCCGCAGACCGGTTTCATGCCCAGTTTCTCGGCGATTTCCTTGGCCTGAGGATAGAGCTGATCGTAGTTGTTGTTGAACCGGGCCAGAGCGCCGGCGGCGTAACTGTCCAACTTGTTTTTAGTGTATTTGGCCGTCGAGCGCGGATCGACATACTCGTTGGTAATGGAACGATAATCATGCACATGATACATCTGCTTGGTTCCATCCGGCAGTATGGTCTGCACCGTGGGGCCGACGTACATACCGTATTCGATGTCGTTGGATACCGCCATGTACTCGGTGGGGCGCTGGAAATCGGGGATTTTGCCCGCCAGGGACAGCACGACTCCAACCAGCGAGTTAATGTCACCGGCATGGGCCAGGATCTTGTCCTTCAGCTGAATCAGCTCGGCTTTGGTCGGAACCTTGGAGAACCCGCCGGGGAGGCAGGTGGTTGGATGGGTGGTCCGCCCGGCGAGGAGGGAACCCCATTCGTGGCCGAGTCGTTTCAGTTTCAGAACCAGTTTCACCGCTTCGCCGTGGGTTGCCACCAGCGGAAATACCGAAGGTGCGCCGAGCAGATCCGGCACCACCAATACGCCGATGTGCAGCACATGGGAGTCGAAGTTTTCGGCATGCTTCATGATCCTTCTGAGCTTTTCCGTCTGCGGGGTGACCTGAATGCCCAGGGCGTCTTCGGTGGCTTTGACGGCAGCCAGGGTGTGGCCAATGGAACAGATGCCACAGATGCGACTGGTGATGCGCTGTACTTCCGTGTAATGGCGCTTGCGCACCATGGCCTCGAAAAATCTCGGGGATTCGGGTATCTGCCAGTCGCATTGTTCAATGGTGCCGTTGCGGACATTGACGACGATATTGCCATGTCCTTCAACCCGGGTCAGATGATGAACGTTTACATTGATATCTTTCTTCATCGTTACTCTCCCAATTTTTTGGCATCATTTCGATGGTTGGCAGCGAACAGTTTTGACTTTCTTTCCGCCCATCTTTCCGGCAGGTTGCCGTTTTCGATCAAAACCTTTTTCAGAGACGCCTCGTTGGGGTTGGCAACAAAACCACGGCAGGCTTCGCAGGGAATGCCGTCCGCCGGGCAGGGGGCACCACAGCCGGCACGGGCAACCTGACCGATACAATGGTCCCCCAGATCGTAACGGCAGACGGTCTCATTCCGCTTGCATTCCACGCATACCGGATAATTGGGACCGACGGGTATTTTGCCATGCAGCAGATGGCTGACGATATCGAGTAGCTCATATTTGTCCATGGGGCAGCCCAGGACGGAATAGTCGACCTTTATCGCCGCCGAGACGGGCAGGGCCTGGTTACTGGCCAGGTGCGGCATGTTCGCATCAGCGCCGTAAACTTCCTGTTTGTAATCGCTGGTGTCGTTTTTCATGGCGTTGACACCACCGGTGGCGGCACAGGCGCCATAGGCGATGACGACGGTGGCGCGGTCGCGAATTTCCTGCAGACGGGCCCGGTCGGCTTCGCGGGTAAAGCTTCCTTCGATAAAGGCGATATCGAGCTTATCCGCTTTTTCCGACATCGCTTCGCGGAATTCGACGATGTCGATATGGTTCAAGAGTTCCAGGAATGCCGCGTCACCGTAGTTGGTCAGCTCGATCTGGCATCCTTCACAACAGGTAAAGTCAAAAAATCCAACTTTTGGTCTGCTCATATGAACGCCTCCTCTAAGTCTTGGATTTTGGAGAAGCG
>JARRKW010000329.1:0-3015 GCA_037387645.1 Desulfuromonadaceae bacterium | reverse complement strand
GCTGAAAGCAATCCAATAGGTTAGGTCGGCACCGGAACCCATGGCGTGTTATCCCCTGGCGAGAAATTTCAGATATTCAATGATGTTGCGATTATCCCATTCACGGCCGCCGATGACGCGATTGAGAATGGTTCCGTCCTTGTTGATGATGAAGGTTTCGGGAAAACGATAGACCCCGAAGGCGGCTTGCGCCCGCCCTTCCATATCGAACACAATAGGGAACCCCTGGGGATGTTTTTTCAGGAAATTGGCGACGTCCTCTTCACCGTTCTCCTCGGCATTCAACGCCAACAGAACAAAATCCTCCCCGGCCATGGCTGTATGGAGACGCGCCATGGAAGGCATCTCGGCGCGACAGGGCGGACACCAGGTCGCCCAGAAGTTGAGCATGACCACCTTGTCGCGATAATCGGACAGCCGTACCTGCTTTCCGTCGAGGGTTTGCAGGGCGACATCCGGCGCTACCTGCCCCACCCTGACCCCACTGCCGCTACCAACAACCGAGAAAACGGGGTCGGCAGCGGGCGCAAGGACCGGCAACAACAGAAAACACAGGAGCATATAGAAAAAGGAACGGCGCATGCGTCAAAACCTTTCATATAAAAAGTTAGATATTTGTCTTTTTACTCCCAGAAGCATTAAAAGTCAAGAATCGCCCGGTCCGCCTATCCCATCCCCGTCGGTTCGCTGCCACCATTGTTCGATCTCGTCCATGGCCTCTTCGTCAAAACCGAAATAATGGGCCAGCTCATGCAGAACCGTCTCGCCGACAATCCGCAACAGGCCGGTTCCCGTCCGCCGATGACAATCCTCCACCGCCTGCTGATAAATGGTGATGACATCGGCCAGATCCTGATACTGGTGGGTCCGTTCCGGCAACGGACAGCCCCGGTAGTGGCCAAGCAGATCGCGGGGATCCCGCAGTCCGGCTTCGTTCAGGGTCTCCGCGTCGGCCCAGTCCTCGATCTGAAAACTGAGATTGTCGACCCGGCGCAAAAATTCGTCGGGAATCATGTGGATGGCCCGGGCAACCAGCCGCTCGAAATCACGCCGGGTCATAACCTGCTCCGGTTAGGCAAATACAGAGATCCCAGACGATAACCGCCTCCTCGCTCAAACTGTGCGATTTCCGCCCTGAGTCATGCGCCCCTGGTTGCCGGAGAAGCAGCCCGGCGGGATCGACTCAGGGCAGCTCCAGATAATAGCCGCGCCCATTGCGTACAACCAGAAACCGCAGCGGCTCCCGACCGATACGATCTTCAACCATTCGACTCAGATCGGCCTGGCCGGAAACCTGAACACCGTCGATTTCAACCACCAGATCACCGGAACGGATGCCGACCTGCTCGGCCCGGCTTCCGGAAACCACCTTCTCAACCACCAATCCCCGTCGAGTCTCCGCCAGTTGCAGACCAAAAACCCGGGCCGTATAGGCAAAAGCAAAATCCTCGGGCAAGGTGGCCAAGGCAAGTTTCACCTCTTTGCTCAGGGTCCCCCGCAACAGACTCAGATGAATACGCTGCTCGGGGGCATAGGTCCGCAACAGGGAGAGAAACTCGGCCGACGATTCGACCGGATCGCCATCCAGAGCCAGAATGACATCCGCAATCTGAACGCCCGCCCGCTCAGCCGGCGAATCCGGCTCGACCCGGGTCACCAGCACACCACCAACACTGCGTCCCTGGCGGAAGGCGCGGCCGACCTCTCCGGGGATAATGCCGCTAAACGGCGGCCGCAGTTGGCCCAGCCGGATCAAATCCCCCAACACCCGCTTGGCCAGATCGATGGGAATGGCAAAACCGATGCCCTGGGCCTGTTTGATGATGGCGGTGTTGATGCCGATGAGCTCGCCATTGATATTGATCAGTGGACCGCCGGAGTTACCCGGATTGATCAGGGCATCGGTCTGAATGAAGAAGGCGAAGGCCCCCTCCTCGACCGGCAGCCGGCGTCGTTTCGAACTCACCACACCCGTGGTGATGGACTGGCCCAATCCCAGGGGATTGCCGATGGCGATGACCGTCTCGCCCACCATAAGCTCGTCGGAACGAGCCGGTTGCAACACCGGGAACGGTCCCGGGTTCTGAATCTTCAAGACGGCCAGATCGGTGCGCGCATCCATCCCCACCAGTTCGGCCTGCAATTCCCGGCTGCTGTCGGTTAACGCGACAAAAATCTTGGAAGCTTTTTCAATAACGTGGGCGTTGGTCAACACCAGCCCGGTGGCATCGATAATGACACCCGATCCCAGGGATTGAGAGGTGTAACTTTGCGGTGGAGCCAGCTCGCGAAAGAACTCTTCGAAGAAAGGATCGGCGAAACCGAAAAAAGGCGCGTTGCGGCGTTTGAGGACCTGCTCGGTGCGGATATTGACCACCGCCGGAGCCGCTTTGGCAACGGCCGCCACCACCGGCGAGCGTCGCTCGTAAGCCTGCGCCGGGTCGCCGAAAAAAACCGCACTCCAACAGGACAGAAACCAAAAAACGAAAACGAGATATCGGCACATGGCTAGATTTTTACCTCAGGGATCGACAGAAATTCAAGCCTTTTTCCCTGAGTCCGAAACAACCGAAACGAACCGAAAAAAGATCGCAAAGCATTCTGCCCATCTCAAATCCGGTCCGTGGACCGGAGCATTGCCAACCCCACCGCCATCGGTTAAAGTTTTAAAAAACGTACCCTTGTCCGTTCAACCATGAGAAGCCGGCGCAGGTTAGCACGGATCCGGCGCAGACCATCGGCTTCAATCTCTTGCCCCATCCGCGTGAACAGGCCGGAGATGGCGACAGCTCCGGGCACGACCCAAGGTATCACCAACAGTATTGCATAAAACCAGGGAGGCAACCATGGCGCAAAACCTGATCATGACCAGTAAGGAAGGTGCCATCGGACACATCAGGCTGCATCGCCCTGAAGCGATGAACACCTTCACCGTTCCCTTCGCCCAACAACTTGACCAGGCCCTCCAGGATATGGAAAATGATCCGGATATCCGGGTGGTCATCATCGATGCGG
>JARRKW010000328.1:0-3018 GCA_037387645.1 Desulfuromonadaceae bacterium | reverse complement strand
GTTCTTTACCCCCAGGCAACACCAGTTGCATTGCGGTGAGCTTTTGGGAAAGAGCAACTGCTGGACTTCGTGGGCCAGATCGATATCCAACACAATTTTATCCGCCTTCTTCATACAAACCTTCCGCTGTCGCACCCATGGTTGAAGTTACCTCCGCCGGGACGCCGCCGGCCAGAGGAGATAAACGGCGATCCATGAGGTGTCGCAACTGCACATTGCCCAAAGCCCCGATCATGCTCTTGCGAATCTGGGGATTTTCCTTGGACAACTCAGAGATCAGCTGCTTCATGCGCTGGCGTTTCTGGTCGGGCGCCGCAACCACGGGACAGGAGCAGCAAACCAGGGGAAAAGCGTTGCGCCCGGCAAATTCGGCGATTTCGGTCTCTTCAACATAGACCAAAGGCCGGATCACCTGATGACGACCATTATCGGCCAGCAAACGGGGACTCATGGCCGCCAGGGTGCCGATATAGAATTGGTTGAGCAGCAGGGTCTCGATAAAATCATCGAGATGATGTCCCAGGGCCAGTTTGTTGCAACGCAAGCGATCGGCCACCGAATAGAGAACTCCCCGGCGCAGGCGCGCGCAAAAAGCGCAGGTGGACGAGCCGGGACGCAGTTTCTGCTCGATAATCTCGGCACAGTTGGTCAATTCCAGCTGGTACTCGAAACCGTACTCCTGCAAGTGCTTTTCAATCAAATCCCTGCGGAAACCGGGGAAGCCGGCATCAACGTTGACCGCCACCAGTTCATAACGAATCGGTGCCCGCCGCCGCAAATGATCGAGGATATGCAACAGCGTATAGGAATCTTTGCCGCCGGAAATGCCCACGGCAATCCGGTCCCCCTCCTCGATCAGATTGAAATCCCCGATGGCTCGACCGGTCAGCTTTTTGATGCGTCGAAACAATTTATCTTCAATAATAGCCACGCAGCTCTCCAACAATTCAGATTTTAATCATTTTTATCCATCAGCATCGATTATGCAAGCGTTTCGCCGTCCCGACGCCCCCCACATGTCCATCCAGGACGACGGCCGGTACAAATCCCCCAAAACCTTCCATCACCTGGAACCGTTCCCGGGTGACATTTGCCACGCCCCGGAATGGGGCAAGTGTCGGAGCCTGGCGTATACAATTTTATGCTCCAGATAAAAAACCGTATATTTTCTTATTCATACTGTATTTTCAGTAAGTTAAAGGTTTTTTCGGGTGTTTTACCGCTGCTTTTTGGGGTTAAGAGTAGCTTTCTATATACGTTCCGAACCGCCCCCGGCTTCGCCGAAATCGAGGATTAAAATCTATTTTCCCCTTAACTTCAGCTGGTTAGCTGCCATGAATGATAAATCGCCAACAAATGGCACAACTGATGCAAAAAATGCCACCGAAAAACGTATACCCTTCATCTCATTGCACCATAAAAAGGAAAACGAGAATGAATTCAGCAAAGAGAAATGGAATTTTCATGCTGGCGACACTCATTGCCGCCGCGTTTGCTTCAAATCGAAACCAGCCGGAAGAGAGTGTTCTCCTGTCGTGGATTTTTCTAGGCTTTGTCGGCGCCATCATCCTTTTTCAACTCATCCCTGGATGCAAACTGTTTTTAGCTCTGCTCAAAGACTCTTTTTACCCTTCGGAACAAAACTCGGAATGCGCCAGAAAAAAATGATTGTTACCGTCGCTCCGCCCGATCCGGAAAATGCCGGCTGAAAATATCGAGCCACCACCGTACTCACCCCACAACGAGGAGGAAATCCATGAAAAAGCCCATCACCCTGTTTGCTTCTCTGACCCTGTTGCTCACTGCGACATCTCCAGCATTGGCCGGGGTAATCGATACAACCAAAGTCTACCACAGCGGCTTCCTGGTTCTGGCTTTTCTCGGTTTCTGCGCCATGATCGTCGTGGCTCAACTGATCCCGGCCATCATTCTACTCATCGGCAGTCTGCGCCATATGGCCGGGGAAATTTCCCGGAAAAGGGCTCATGCCCGCATTAACCGTTGAGCTGCAAACTGACATCGAAACCCTGTCCCCATTTTCGAGGGCCGGTCGAAAAAGACCGGCCCTCGATCGTTCGACCTGCCTGTTCCGGCGGCGGATGCCTTCAAATCAGGAGCGACATCCCCGGCAGTTTCCGGCAAAAGACCGTGAATACTTCTGGAAATCCCGAAAAATTCAAGGTATTATCGGAACATGTTCGCCGCCTATTCCCTACTCCCCAGGAACGCTCGCTGCGAAAACGCCTCTTACGGCACGTTGAAACGCAACAAACGGACCGAGAATCCGAGATGATGGGCAATGGCCGGTTGCTGTAGAAATCTTTATGAATTTATGAACAATGCAGGCTAGGTATATCTGTCATCGAGGTTCGGTTATGCCCTTCAGGTGGAAGGTCCTTCTGTTTACCACCATATTCCTGTGCGGATGTTCCTCCTCTTCCCTGCTGCCCAGCAACCGCGAAACCGTGCGCTCCCCCTGGCCCGACTACGCCGCGGCCAAAAGGGCCTATGACCAAATCAAACCCTATCAAACCACCTACGACGAAATCAAACATCTCGGCTTTGATCCCTATACCACCCCCAACATCGAAGTCCTCAATTACCTTGATGTCATGCGTCGTTTCATGCCGAACCAGGGCATTAAAAAGGAGGATCTGGACTTAGGGATTCAACAATGTCTGGAAGCTAAAACCGAATGTCGGGCCTTTGAAATTATTGTGGAAAACACCCAGAATGATCGCTATGGCAATCCCGTACTCGATATTTTCAACTTCCGGAGAAAAACCAAAACCTCCGGATGGGGCTTCAAAGCGCTTGTGGTCATGAACAACAACCTGGCCATCTACAAGCTCTGGAGCGGCAAACCCAATATCGACTATACCAATGACAAAAAGAACCCCCTGGGTCCCCTGCAGAGCTCGGAAGACACCCTGAAGAAGTCCATCTCCCCCTGGTAACGCCTATTCGCGCCCTTATCCTCGCCCCAAATGGCCTCCTGCCCCCCTGACTGGATGTGGT
>JARRKW010000327.1:0-3994 GCA_037387645.1 Desulfuromonadaceae bacterium | reverse complement strand
CAGGCTGAGGAAAAAGTTCGCTTCATCCTCTCCTCGGAAAATCCGGCGGAAACCTACGAAGACGCCATGGCCGGCCGTTACGATGAGGGACCGCTTCCCACCTTTAAGGACAACGGGCTGTTCGCCTGCCACAAAGAGGTTACCGATCGTCTCAACCTCCATGGCACGCCAAATTTCTGGATCAACGGCACCTACCTGTCCGGGGTCAACCTGCAAGCCATGGCTCAACTACTACATTGACCTCAGCTACCCCGACAACCGCGTCCGGCCAAACAGAGCTGTTGCAACGCAGAGCCCGCTTCGGCTGGTGCCTGTACGATTGGGCCAATTCGGCCTTTGCCACGGTCGTTCTGGCGGCGGTACTGCCGGTTTATTTCGTCACCCTGGTGCCGGCCGAGGGCGCCCGCCTCTCCCTGCTCGGATTCAGCCACACCCTGTCCGCCTCGGCGCTATGGGGCTATGCCGTCACCTGCGCCATGCTGCTGGTGGCCCTGACCGCTCCCTGGCTCGGCATCTGGGCCGATCGCCGGGGCCGGCGGCGACAGTTTCTCATGGGCTTCGCCCTCATGGGGGCCAGCGCCACCGCTCTGCTGGTTTTCGCCGGACCGGGCCGTTATCTGCTGGCGGCGGGCCTGTTCATCCTTGCCAATATCGGTTTTGCCAGCGGCAACATCTTCTACAACGCCTTTCTGCCGGCCCTCGCCAAAGGCAGCGAACTCGATCGTCTGTCAGCCCGCGGCTTTGCCCTCGGTTATATGGGCGGCGGCCTGATGCTGCTGCTGGTTTTCCTGCTGATTCAGGGGCATGAACTCTTTGGCTTCGCCGACCGGGGCACCGCCACCCGCGCCGGGTTCCTCCTCACCGGACTCTGGTGGGCTCTGTTCGCCCTGCCCACCTTCCGCTATGTTCGCGAAGACGTCTTCATCCGGGCACCGGAACCGTGACCCACCGGCCTTGGCGACTATCTGCACACCTTTCTCCAACTCCGCCATTATCCCGACCTGCTGCGTTTTCTGCTGGCCTACCTATGCTACAACGACGGCATCCAGACCGTCATCGTGGTTTCGGCCATTTTTGCCCGGGAGGAGCTGGGCCTGTCCCAGACCAGCATTCTGGGTTGTTTTCTCATGATTCAGTTCGTCGCCATGCCGGGCGCCCTGTTCTTCGGCCGCATCGCGGCAAAACTGGGGGCCAAACGGGCCATCGGCTGGACCCTGCTATTGTTCATCGGCGTCTGTTTCTTTGCCTACAACATGCAGCAGGATTGGGAATTCTGGCTTCTCGGCTTGATCGTGGCTCTGATTCTCGGCGGCAGCCAGGCCCTCAGC
This sequence comes from Desulfuromonadaceae bacterium, assembly GCA_037387645.1. GTDB lineage: Bacteria > Desulfobacterota > Desulfuromonadia > Desulfuromonadales > Trichloromonadaceae > Trichloromonas. The sequence goes on along the minus strand of JARRKW010000327.1, from coordinate 2,666 downwards.
CGCTCCCTGTTCGCCACCCTGGTCCCCGTCGGGAGAAATGCGGAATTCTTCAGTTTTTACGCCATCAGCGGCAAGTTCGCCTCAATTTTCGGACCGCTGGTCTTCGCCCTCATCGCCGACCTGACCCATTCCACCCGCCTCTCCATTCTGGCCCTGGGCGGATTTTTTCTGGTCGGCATCGTCCTCCTCCTCGGTGTAAATGTGCCCCGGGGACAGCAAACTGCGGCGAATACTTGAGAAAAGAACACCTCGGAGAACGTCAGGGGGGACCGAGAGGAGAACACGGAACCCAAAATCCTGCCTGTTTTTCTCCCCCCCATGTCCGTTCCCTGCTTTCCCTTTGACCGCTGCTTTTGCCCTCCGGCCACCTTGATCCGTTTCCAATGGTCTTTCAAACAGGATTAAGCAGACTGTCGGCCAGCTCCCGATCCATGGAGCAGATATGCCGTGTCAGCCAGTTGACCGCCACACAGTGGGTCTCCAGCACCAGAGAAGCCGTGGCGCCGCCTTCCCGATACAGGGAAACCAGTTTGTCGACGACGTTGGCGAAATAGACGTGCTCCGCTTTATGGGCCTGGAACCGGGGGGAATTAAGAGACCGCAGCAACTCCTCTTCCACGGCAAAATGGGAACCCACGTAATCGCTCAGAAAATCAAGCAGCTGTAAAATCTCCTCCGCCTCCATTTTGTCCCGGTAGAGGACGGACAACTGGGCAATGCGCCGGAACAGTTCCCGATGCTGGGCATCGATCAATTCGTGCCCGGTGGTCAGGTAATCCCGCCACAGCAGCGGCGTCGACTCTCCCTGGGACTCCTTTTCCCAGGAGCGGTGCCGGTAGAATTCACTCCACCAGTTGTTGAATCCCTCGAGCGGCATGGGCCGGCCATAGAAATACCCCTGGACGATGTGGCAACCGAACTTATCCAGGCAGGCCGCCTGCTCCGCATCCTCGACCCCTTCGGCCACCAGTTCGAGTCCCAGCGCGAGACCCATGGAAACGATGGCCTTCACCAATTCCAGGTGCTTCTTTTCCGAGGTCATTTCCTGGATGAACAGGCGATCGATTTTAAGGGTACTGACGGGAAAACGGGTCAGATAGGACAGGGAGGAATAACCGGTACCGAAATCATCAATGCCGACATTGATGCCCAGTTTCGTCAGCGTTTCAAGGCTGCCGATGATGGTGGTTCGATTGGCCATCAAGAGACTTTCGGTGATTTCCAACTCCAGCCAGTCGGGACGACAGCCGGTGCGGGACAATACGGCCTGAACCGTCTGCGCGATATCCCCGACCAAAAATTGCCGTACCGAGAGATTGACCGCTACCTTGAGGGGATAGGGAGCTGCCTGGTTCCAGGCCACCGCCGCGCGACAGGCCTGTTCCAACACCCAGACCCCGATCTCGACGATCAGGCCGGTGTCTTCGGCGATACCGATAAACAGATCCGGAGTAACCAGCCCCCGTGCTGGATGCCGCCAGCGCAACAGGGCCTCGCTGCCCACAACCAGACCGACCAGGGTATTCACCTTCGGTTGAAAATACAGTTCAAATTGATCCAGCTGCAGCGCCTTGCGCAGATCCACTTCCAACTCCAGACGATCGGTGGCCTGTCGGGTCATGGATTCGGAATAGAAACGAAAGCTGGCGCTGATGAAAAGCTCTTTCCCGTCAATATAAAAGGGATCCTTGATGGCGGCCAGGATTTTCCGCGCCACCACCGACAGGTCAATGCCCTGCCGAAAATCCGGTAGAATCAGGGCGAATTCGTCGCCGCCCAGACGCGCCACCAGATCATAGTTCCGGACGGAATCACAGAGGCGTTCGCCGACCTTGCACAGAAGCCGATCCCCCATATCGTGCCCGAGAATATCATTGACCGTTTTAAAATCATCCAGATCGAGAAACATCACCCCGACAACGGTATTCTTTTCGGCCCGCTTCGTTTCCGCCAGGGTCTGCTCTAGTCTCAAGTTGAAATTCTCGCGATTGGGGAGTCGGGTCAGGGGATCGAAAAAGGCCAGATTCTGCAGCCGTTCCTGATACGATTTGATCTCGGTGATATCTCGGCCCATAGCCAGAACACCGGTAATTTCTCCAGTTCCACCCCGTTCCGCGACCAAACGAATATTGTGATGACGTTCTCCCTTATCAGCATGGGGAAACAGGATATCGATTTCGTCATCACGACCGGTTTTGATGACTTTTCTGAGTTTTTGCGCATAGCGCGCGGCCTCCTCAGAAACCATCGCCTCGGACAGGAGCCGTCCCAACACCGTATCGGCGGAAAGCCCCATTATCTGCTCCCAACGGGGATTGACATAGGCGAAACGCCCCTCGGTATCGAAACGGACTATACAGTCGGGAGAATTTTCCACTACCATCCGGAACTCGCGCTCGCGGGTCGCCAGTTCTTCCTCCACGCGTTTGCGAATCACGATTTCCCAGGAAAAATCGCCGAGCAGGGAGAGAATCTGCACATCAGCATCGGTATAATCAACCGGCTTGTTCCCCACCCCGACAATGGCGACGATCCGGCCACCGCGAAAAACGGGAACAACCATTTCGCGAATTACCGGAACATGACCTTTCGGCATTCCCTTGCGGTTGGCAAGAGTGGGGTAATCATTGTGAATAACGGGCCGCCGCTGGCGCACGCAATCGGCC
>JARRKW010000326.1:0-7697 GCA_037387645.1 Desulfuromonadaceae bacterium | reverse complement strand
GCGCACGGCCGGTAAGGAGCGGGTGCAACGACGGCAGCAGGGTTTTTACGGTCTCCAGGGTAAAGGCGGCAAAACCCAGGGCATAAAGAACCCCGGCGGCCACTGAGGCGAAGTAAACAATCCAGCCCACGGCGAAGGCGGTGCCTACCGGCAGGACTTTTTTGGCAAAGGTGTAGGTGCCGCCGGAAAAGGGGAAGGCGGCGGCCAGTTCCGCAAAGCTCAGGGCGGTGATGATGGCGATCAGGGCATTGATCAGAAAGGCCAGCAAGGCGCCCGGCCCCGCAGTGGCAAAGGCGACCCCGGTCAGGGCGAGAATGCCGCCGCCGACAATGGCACCGACCCCCACCATGGTGGCGCCGAACAGGTTCAGTCCTTTATTTTCGGCCGTTGTTGTCGGTTTCAAAGGGGGCGCCTCGTAATTGCAAAAAAATAAAAATTGCTCAAATCACCAGGGCTTGGAAGAAATCCCGGTTGCGATTGTTGCCCGACCAGCGTTTCAGCAGCAGAGTGTAGTTGCGGGTGGCCCGCAGTTCCAATTGCAGCATCCGTTCGGCCAGTTGCAGTTGGCGGGAGCCCGGGCCGTAATGGCGCTTGAGTTGCGACTGGATACGGGAATAGTTGGCGACCAGGGGACAGCTCCGCTGTTTGCGACTGGTCGCCAGATAGGTCCGTCCGCGCTCGCTGCTGCCGAGCAGATGGAGATAGAGGGGCCCGGCGGCCAGAAAGGCTTCCATTTCATCCCGTTCCACCTGATTAAGAATATAGCAGAGAATGCGTTGCAGTCGCGTAAGGGTCAGGTGCCGGACCTTGCCGGCCGCGACCAGGGAGGCATAATCGGTGCTGGCGAGAGCGGCCTCAAACAGACGCTGCTCAATGCCGTTCTCCACCTGATAGAGGCTGCGCAGGTTTTCGGGTTGTCGCAGAATAAGGGCCGCCAGCAACGGATGCAGCTTGCCGTAATCCAGCTGGTTTTCGGCCGCCAGCGCCTGTTCCAGGGGCGGCAGGGCCGCTGTCGGAATATAGGCGGATATCGCTTCCCCCTCCCGGAGCATGCGTCGCAGGCCGGTGGCGCTGGCGATATGATCCCGGGCCTGCTCCTCGTGGTAGCCGGCGCCGATGCGTTGGATGGTGTGGGGGACAATGGCGCTGCTCTGTTGTCGCAAGGCTTTAAGATATTCGATCCCCAGAATGTTGTTCGGTTGGATGATCAGGGTCTCATCCAACTCAGGGGTTTCCGCCAGACAACGGGCCCTGGCCCGGGGATAGTTCAGACCCTGTCGCAGCATGTGGGCACAATTCCGGTCGAGAGTCGGCTCCTGTTCGATCAAGCGTTTGGCGATCTGCTGCAGCGGAGTCAAGTCCCCCGTTTCGCTGCCGAAGCAGAGACTGTCGATGCCCCCGAGGGCTTCCAACGCCTGGATCGCGCCATGGGCGAACCGGGGCGCGCTGTTGCAGGCCCAGGGGAAGGGCAGTTCCACCACCAGATCGACGACCAGGGCCGGTTCGCCCCGCTGTAGAAAGCGTCCACTCATGACCGCCACGGAGATGTCGGCGCCGGTTTCCCGCAGACTCGCCTGCAGATGGTGCAGATGCCCGTTGTGAAAGGGGTTGTATTCGGTAATCAGGCCGACAGTTTTCATAAAAGCGGTGATTGGTGATTTGTTATTGGTGATTGGGTGTTACAAAATTACCGGGATGCCTTGGCCGATGCGGGTTTCCGTCGGGCTGACCACACTTTTGTAGGCCAGAATTTCGACCCCCTGGCGAGTAACCTCCCGCAGCAGACGGCCGTATTCGGGATCGATGGCGTCGGCGGGGGAAAAGGTCTCGGCTTCGGCTCGCTGCACCAGAAAGAAAATAACCGCGCGATACCCTTCCTGCCTGGCGCGCAGCAGTTCCCGCAGATGTTTCTGGCCCCGGCTGGTGACGGCATCGGGGAAACAGGCAACCCCTGGTTGACAGCAGAGGGTGACATTCTTTACTTCCACCAGGACCCGCTGTTCCGGATTCTCCAGCAGAAAATCGAGGCGGCTGGCATGATAACGGAATTCGGGAATCACCTCAAAACCGGCCAGCTCGGCAATCCAACCTCGGCGCAATCCCTCTTCCACCACCCGGTTGGTGCGCTGGGTATGGGTGTCCACCCAGTGGCCGTTGACCTCAATCAGCTCCAGGGTATAGGGGAGCTTGCGGCTCGGATTGGTGGCCGGACTGATCAGCACCCGATGCCCCGGCACCGCGCATTGTCGCATGCTGCCGGTGTTGGGGGTGTGGGCGGTAACCCGGGAGCCGTCCGTCAGTTCGATGTCGGCGAAAAAACGCTTATAGCGGCGCAACAGGCGTCCCTCGATGAGGGGGGAGGGGAGTGTCATCGGTCGACCGGTCCCCGGTCCTGGAACGACAATTCTTGCTCCGGCGTGCTGCGAACATGAATGTTTAGTGAAGTCACGGACAGGCCTTTTGGGTAATTGACTGGACTGGATTCTACCCGTAACCGGGCCCGCTCGCAACCATTGTGAAAAAATCGCCGGCAGCCGTGGAAATATTCCTTGCCGGCGAGGCGCCGGCGTGCTAACACAGCCGAACCGAATCCCATACCACTTTTCAAGTTCAATACCGAGGCGCCGGAGAAGATGGAGATCATCGCCGGCAGCTGCCGGGTGCGCATTGCCGGCAGTGGTGATTGGATCGGGTTTCCGGCCGGAACCTGGTTCGAGGTGCCGGGTCATTCCTTCTTCGAGATCGAAGTGGCCGACGGCATCGCCGAATACGTCTGCTCCTTCTGCTGAGCGATTGGGAAGGTTTCTTATGCTGCATGTCGGCCGTTGGAACAGCCTACCGGTTGCGCTGATCGACCCGGCCGGAGCGCATTTCCGTCTTCCCCAGGGGGAATTGCTGCTGCCGACGCGGGAGGTGCCCCCCGGGTGTCAGGTGGGGGACCGGCTGGAGGTTTTCGTTTATCCGAAAAGCGGGGACGAGCTTGCTGTGACCTTACGTAAGCCGTTGGCGCAGGTCGGTGAGTTTGCTTACCTCAAGGTCGTGCAGGTCAGTCGGGTCGGGGTTTTTCTCGACTGGGGGCTGGAAAAGGATCTGCTGGTGCCCTATTCGGAACAACCGGAGCGCATGCGTTTAGGGCGTAAATATCTGGTCAAACTCTGCTTTGACAATCGCCAGCGCATTGTGGCAACCGCCCGCATCGATCAATGTCTGGAGCCGCCCCCCGCCGATCTCCAGGCCGGGGACCAGGTGGCGCTGTTGCTTTGGGCCTTTACCGATCTGGGTGCCAAGATGATCATCAATGATCTCTATGCGGGCTTGCTCTACCGGGACGAACTTCGCAGCGGTTTGCACTGTGGCAGTCGCCTGACCGGTTACATCAAGTGCCGGCGCGAGGACGGCAAGGTCGATTTAACCCTGCGCCGGGTCGGCCGGGATGGGGTGGCAGATGCCCAGCAGGGACTATTGGCTGCCCTCTCAGTTACCGGCATGTTGCCCCTCCATGACGGCAGTCCCCCCGAGCTTATTCGCGAACAGCTGGGAATGAGCAAAAAAACCTTCAAAAAGGCGGTCGGCGGCCTTTACAGGGCCGGGCGGATCGAATTGCTGGAGGATGGCATCCGACTGAAAAAGAGCTGAAGACAGGTTATTCCTGGGCGGGAACGACCGCCGGCTCATTTTTGTGGCAGGAAACGCAGGAGACGTCGATTCTCTTGTACTTATGACAGCCGGCACAGATCAGATGGAAGGCGTCCTGGGTCCGGGGGACGTTGGCGTTCTCGCTGTTGTCATGACAGCTGGCGCATTTATCGATCCGGCTGCCGGTATGGTGGCACATCTCGCTTTTGATGCTCTGGTCCGTATGCAGTTGATGGGAAAAGGTGACCGAGCCCAGTTTTCCCTGGCCGCGAAAGACCACGGTCTCGGGAAGCTCCTCTTCCGCCCGTGAGGTGGTCCCCCAAAGCACTGCCGTCAGCAGGAAAATCGTGCCGAGTACGCCTAGCCGTTTCATCCGTTTGGCTTCCATAAAGTCAAAAAATACTCCCGCCATGCCAACATTATCGCTGCTTCGATCTTAACGAGATTGCCCGGCAGGGTCAATCCTCTGTTTTCCGAAGACGCTTGCAATGGTTGATCAGGCCGTTGGTGGAGGCGTCGTGGGTTCCAACCTCCCCGGGGGCTTGAAGTTCCGGCAGGATCGCTTTGGCCAGCTGTTTGCCCAGTTCCACACCCCATTGATCAAAGGAATTGATGTTCCAGATACTGCCCTGGACGAAGATCTTGTGTTCGTACAGGGCAATCAGTGCCCCCAGGGTGCGCGGATTCAGACTGCCATAGACGATGGTATTGGTTGGTCGATTGCCGGGGAAAAGCTTGTGCGGCAGCAGCTGGTTTATTTCCTCCGCGGACAGGCCGCTTCGTTCCAGTTCGGCTCTGGCTTCCGCTTCGGTTTTACCCTTCATCAGGGCTTCGGCCTGGGCCAGGCAATTGGACAACAGAATGGGATGATGCTGGCCGAGGGGATTGAGGCTGCGGGTGCCGATCAGGAAATCACAGGGGATCAGCCGGGTGCCCTGGTGGAGCAGCTGAAAAAACGCATGCTGGCCGTTGGTGCCCGGCTCTCCCCAGATGATGGGGCCGGTGGCGTAATCGACCAGTGCTCCCGTCAGGGTTACCCGCTTGCCGTTGCTTTCCATGTCCCCCTGTTGCAGGTAGGCGGGAAATCTCGCCAGATACTGTTCGTAGGGGAGAACGGCGTGGGCTTCGGCGCCGAAGAAATTGTTGTACCAGATGCCAAGCAGGGCCATCAGGACCGGCATGTTTTCCGCCAGCGGCGCCGAGCGAAAATGTTCATCCACGGCAAAGGCTCCGGCCAGCAATTCTTCAAAACGATCCATGCCGACGGCCAGGGCGATGGACAGGCCGATGGCGGACCAGAGCGAGTAACGCCCACCAACCCAATCCCAGAACTCGAACATATTGTCCGGATCGATGCCAAATGCCCGCACGGCTTCGGCGTTGGTCGACAGGGCAACGAAATGGCGGGCCACGGCCCGCTCATCCCCCAGGGCCTGCAACAACCAATGGCGGGCGGACCAGGCGTTGGTCAGGGTTTCCTGGGTGGTGAAGGTTTTCGAGGCAACGATAAACAGGGTGCGGGCCGGATCGAGATTTTTGAGGGTTTCCACCAGGTGGGTGGCATCGACATTGGAGACGAAATGTACCCGCAAGTCGGGTTTGGTGTAGTGTTTCAGGGCCTCGCAAACCATCAGGGGGCCGAGATCCGAGCCGCCGATGCCGATATTGACCACGTCGGTTATGGCCTGGCCGGAAAAACCCCGCCAGGAGCCGCTGCGAACCGCTTCGCTGAAGGTGCGCATTTTGGCCAATACCGCCAGCACGGCAGGCATGACATCAACGCCATCGACATAAATCGGGCGACCTCCACGGTTACGCAAGGCGATGTGCAGTACCGCTCGATTTTCGGTCAGATTGATGCGCTGGCCGCTGAACATGGCCTCGATCCGCGCGCCCAGTCCGGACTGCTGGGCCAGGTCAAGCAGCAGCGGTAAGGTTTCCTCGGTAATGCGGTTTTTGGAATAGTCGAAGAGAAAATTGTCCCACTGCAGTTTCGAAGCGGTCGGATTCGCGGGCAAACAAATCCCGCAGATGTAGGGGGGCTACCTCCCGGAAGTGCTGTTGCAAAGCCTTCCAGGCCGGCAGGTCGTTTACTCGGGCCATTCATTTCCTCTTCAGCTTGCTGGAACCCAGGTTGTTCAATGAGTGCTCAACGCAACAATACCCGCTATCGGCAGGTTGGGCAGGCGTAACGTCGCCTGCCGCGAACAAAACCGTTCTCTGGCGCAGGGCATAACTCAACCTCCCGGTCTGGACCGGCAGCCGGCAATTGCAGCGCGCCCACGAATAGTTTAGTACGAACGAGGGGTTACATGAATAAAGAACAGGAATCTGTTCTTCAAACAGTTGGAAACCACGGCCCCAGGCATGGGAAACCACTCAGCTTAGTTACAGTCTTCCCGCCACAGGCATTCCTGTTGTCCGCAACTTTCTACTTGTCCGGTTACAAAGCAGGGGAAATTTCCTTCTGCTTGTTGGATGGCGTGAACCAGTTCGGTTTTTTTCAGACGTCCGACCTTGATTCCCTGTTCCTTTGCGACGGCTTTGATTTGCTCGATTTTCATGATAGTAACCTCCTGGCAGGTAATCTCGCCGAATAAAATTATCATTTGCCAACAATATTGCAACCGATTTTTACCAACCTATTTAAGGAAACAACGTTTTTCGCCAGGCTGAATCCAGTTTTTGACGATGTGAGTTTCCCAGTTGTGGTGCCCCCGAAGCGGGAGGGGCGGAAAAATGAATTGGAATCCGTTTGCTGTGGTATGCTTTTCATCCGTACTGTTCGAGAAACAATGCGGATGAGATCAAGCAATATCCGTTGCCGTTTTTTGCAGAGGGATCCTTCATGCACCGTTTGACTTCGAAAAGAACTGTATTTGGTTTGCTCGGTCTGCTGGTGGTGCTCTTTTTCACTTTCGATTTAAACCACTATCTGACCTTTGCCTATCTGAAGTCGAGTCAACAGCAGTTTGCCGCCTATTATGCGCAACATCGGCTGACCACCATTGTCCTTTACATGGTGCTCTATATCCTGGTCACCGCCCTGTCGCTGCCGGGGGCAACGGTCATGACCCTGGCTGGCGGCGCCCTGTTCGGTATCGGTATCGGTTTTCTCGCCGTTTCCTTCGCCAGCACCATCGGCGCCACCCTGGCCTTTCTGGTTTCGCGCTTTTTGCTGCGGGATTACGTGCAGAACCGTTTTGGCGACAGGTTGGCCGCCATCAACGCGGGGGTGAAAAAAGAGGGAGCCTTTTACCTCTTTTCCCTGCGCCTGGTGCCTCTTTTCCCCATTTTCGTCATCAATCTGGCCATGGGCCTGACGCCGCTGCGGACCCTGACCTTCTACTGGGTCAGCCAACTCGGCATGATTCCCGGAACCCTGGTTTATGTCAACGCCGGTACCCAACTGGGCCGACTCGATTCGCCCGCCGGCATTCTTTCGCCGGCGTTGCTGCTCTCTTTTGCTCTGCTCGGCCTGTTGCCATTGCTGTCCAAGCGGGTTCTCGATCTGCTCCAGACCCGTAAGGCCCTTGGCCGCTGGCCGAAGCCGACCCGGTTCGATTACAATCTGGTGGTGCTCGGGGCCGGCTCGGCGGGCCTGGTGAGCGCCTATATCGCCAGCGCGGTCAAGGCCAAAGTGGCTCTGATCGAAAAGGGAGAGATGGGTGGGGACTGTCTCAATACGGGTTGTGTGCCGAGCAAGGCCCTGATCCGCTCGGCGCGGCTGCTGGCTTACGCCCGGCGGGCACGGGAGTTCGGTTTTCGCTCCAATGAGGTCGAATTCGATTTTGCCGAGGTCATGGAGCGGGTCCAGGGAGTGGTGGCCCGGGTGGCTCCCCATGACTCGGTGGAACGTTATACCCAACTGGGGGTCGAGGTGATCCGGGGTGAGGCAAAGCTGATTTCCCCTTACCAGATCGAGGTAGCGGGGCGTATCCTGACCACGCGCAACATCATTATCGCCACCGGTGCCCGTCCTTTCGTGCCCCCCATCAAAGGGCTCGATGGTATCAACTATCTGACTTCCGACAACCTCTGGAGTCTGCGGGAGCTGCCGC
>JARRKW010000325.1:0-6055 GCA_037387645.1 Desulfuromonadaceae bacterium | reverse complement strand
TGCCGCCGTTGTCCGCTTTCCAGGGTCAGACCGCGATGGTAAAGCAGACCCACATCCTGCGGAGATACCCGCAAACCCCGGTCGATGGTTTCCAGGGCCACCTCGAAACGCCCCAAATCCTGATACAATGAAGCGAGATAGATCCATAATTCGGCGCGATCATCACCGCCGGCAATAAGTTTCTCCAGGGCGGCAATGGCCTGATCCGTCTGTCCCAGACGATGATGGAGATACCCCTGGTGGGCCAGGGCATCCGGATACAGCTCGGAGTCTTCCGGAAGGGCCGAAAAAACCTCCAGGGCTCCTTGAAACTTCTGGTCCCGCTCCAGGGCGATGCCCAGATAGAAACGGGCCTGATCCAGATCCGGTCGCTGCTGTAGAATGGAGTCAAAACTTTCCGCCGCAGCGGACCAGTCCTCCTGTTCCAGGACTTCATTGTCATCCAGGGCCAGAAACTGCCGGTAAATTTGCTCGGCCCGGTCCAGATCACCGCGTTCCTCGTACAGGCCACCCAATTCAAAATAGACCGCTTCGGATTCCGGGTTTTGTTTCAGCAGATTCTGGTAGGTTTCGATGGCCAGCGAAACCAGGTCCATTTTCTGGTACATGCGAGCCAGGGCAAAGCGGCTCCTGGTTGACTCGGGATGGTCCTTGATGGACTTTTTGATGATCTCCACGGCGCGATCATATTCGTCGTTACGGGCATGGGTGATGGCCAACATCAGGGAAACATCTTCCCGCTCCGGATCCAGTTCGAGGACGCGCAAAAAGGACTGAATGGCCTTGTCATTCCTCTCCACGTGGAAAAACAGGTTGCCCAGCAAGAAATGGGCTTCGACAAATTCCGGATCCTGGATTACCGCATCCTCGGTGGCCCGAATGGCCGGCTGCAGCTGTCCCAGGGCCAGATAATTCTCCGCCAGGGAATAGCGCAGAAAAGGATCGTGGGGATCGAGTCGAACCGCCTCCTGCAAAAGACGCAGGGAACCGACAACATCGCCCTCCAGAGCCAGCAATCTCGATTCGATATAAAGGGCGCCCGCTGCGACCGGATCCTCTCCCTGGACCTGGCTTGGACCGAGCAGGGGCACGGCCGAGGAAGAGTCGTGCGCTTTCATCCCTCCGGAACAGGCGGTCCCGACCAGGAGCAATAATCCCAGTCCAAGCCAGCGAAAGGGAAAAGGTACACACCCAAATGCATTCAAAGTCGTCTATCCAATCTCGGCAGGAGAAAACAACCGGGAAACAACAATCCGCAACCGTCCATCGAAAACAAAGCCGGCTACGCCAGCAACCCGCGGCCAGATGTAAAGCCCCAGCGCAAGCTCCGGGATGGCCCCAGAACAAGCGAAGCCACCGGCATCAATCAAACCCCACATATTCGCCGTTAAGCTACCATACCCCCTTGGGAGCGTCAATTCTTTTGCCGGCGCGACAGCTTACTTTACAAACCTCGATCCCCTGCTACAATTTAACTAATTTCAACTGGTTAGGAGCATTCTCTGAACGGATTCCCCGCTTTTGGAGCAAACGGTTTGCCCCCTGCTTCAGGGAGAAAAGGGCCATCGATGAACGCCTCCAACCTGCACCAAGCCCTGCTCTGCCCAACCTCCTACCCGGAAGACACCGGACCGGTATCTTTCAAGGAAACCCACATTTCCCGCCTCTATTTCACCCAAGACCATGTTTACAAAGTGAAAAAGCCAGTGGATTTCGGCTTTCTCGATTTTACCACCCTGGAGAAACGTCGCTATTTCTGTCAACGGGAAGTTGAACTCAATGCCAGATTCAGCCCCGATACCTACCTGGATGTGGTCGAGATCCGCATCAACGGGGTGGCTTATCAGGTCGGACACGGCAAGGCCGGCGAGATCGTCGATTACGCGGTGCGCATGAAACGCCTGCCGCACAACCGTATGCTCGCTACCAAGCTCGCCAGGGCCGAGCAGGATCTGCCCGAGGAGATGAAACGTCTGGGACATCATATCGCCATGCTGCACCTGCAAGCGCCGCCGCAACGATCCGGCGCCGGCCAACCCCACAGTCAGCGGGTGCAGTTCAATTGGGATGAAAATCTGCGGCAGACCGCCCCCTTTGTCGGCGACACCCTGCTGACCGAAGCCCAGGAACTGATGGTCGCGTATGTCGACGATTTCTTCCAACGCTCCACTGACCTGCTGCAACAGCGGGAAGCAGCGGGATACGTCATCGACGGCCACGGCGACCTGCATACGGAACACATCTGTTTGACCGATCCCATTCGCATTTACGACTGTATTGAATTCAACGACCGGTTTCGCATCGATGACCGGGTGGCGGATCTGGCCTTTTTACTGATGGATCTGGAGCACCGCAACCGCCCCGATCTCGCCCGGATACTGACCGACGCCTATCTGGCGACAATCGGTGTCGACCCGGATTTTCACCGTCTGCTCACCTTTTATAAAATCTATCGGGCCTGGGTCCGCGGCAAGGTCATGTCCTTTTTGAGCCGGGATACGGAACTCTCCGCGGCCGAAGCGAAGCAGGCCCGAGAGGTGGCCCGATCCTACTTCAACCAGGCCCTGGGGTATCTCTGCCCGCAAGCCCTGATACTCACCTGCGGCCTGATGGGCGTCGGCAAATCCACCCTGGCCCAACAACTGGCCCAGGCCCTGCGGGGAACGCTTCTGCGTTCCGACGACACCCGCAAGCGGCTCCAGGGGATCGACCCCGAAGAACGAATCCGGGTTCCCTTCGGCCAGGGGCTCTATGGGCCCGCCGTCACCAAAAGCACCTACGCGGCCCTCTGGCGACAAGCCGGCGGGCAGCTGGAACAGGGCGCAACCGTCATCATCGACGCCTCCTTCAGCCAGAGACCATACCGGGAACGGTTCAAAAACCTGGCCGAAGCGCAGGGTCTGATCTGCCGAATTCTGTGGCTGCGCTGTCCCGAGAACGTCATCCGGCAACGTCTGCGGCAACGGCAATCCCAGGGGAATGATCCCTCGGACGGCCGGGAAGAGCTGTTGGAACAACAGAAACTCGCGTTCAACCTCCCCCGTCCGGGAAAGGATACCCTGCCCATCGACAGCGACCAACCGGTTTATGCAATATCCAGGCCATCCTCTGCAATCTGGCGCGAACCCGACAGGGAACCGTCTAATCCCCAAAAATTACGCCGCGAGCATCTTGCGACAGACGGATTCATGCGTTATAGAAGGCAAATAAAGGATGACATTTCCAACCATTGCGGGCAAGATATGAGATAATCCGTTTGTTGGTTGCCGCTTGATTCGAATCTGTTGCCAAGGACCGGAACATGCCTCAGGAAACTCCCCCGACAAGCCATTTCAAAGCGACCTGGGTGATCTTCTTCATCCTGGGCGTTGTCATGCTGAATTTCCCCTTCATTCACATTTTCAACCGCAGTGAGACCGTCTTCGGCTATCCGCTGCTGTTTCTTTATTTCTTTATCGGCTTTCGTCATCTACCTGTTCACACGCCGGTTTGATCGGACCAAGGACGCCTGTGAAATCGATTCCGGGAGCCCTCAGGAATGATTTCCGTCGAAATTATCACGCTCCTTACCCTGTTGTACTTTGGATTGCTGTTTGCGGTCGCCTATTACGCCGACCAGAAACGCCGTCAAGGCCAGAGCATCATCTCCAATGCCAACATCTATTCCCTCTCCCTGGCGGTCTATATCACCTCCTGGACCTTTTACGGCAGCGTCGGGCGGGCGGCGACCAGCGGTCTCGATTTCCTGCCCATCTACCTCGGCCCCACCCTGATCGCCTTCAGCTGGTGTTTTCTGCTGCGCAAAATGGTCCGCATCTGCAAAGAACACAAGATCGTCAGCATCGCCGACTTTATTTCCAGCCGCTACGGCAAATCCCCCCTGCTCGGCGCCGTGGTGACGATTTTTGCGGTCATCGGCGTCATGCCCTATATCGCCCTGCAACTGAAAGCGGTGGCACGCACCTTTGAACTGCTCGCCGCCCCCAAATCCGACTTCAGCTTTCAGGTCCAGCAGTTTCTGCCCAAGCTTCCGCCGTTCATCGATACGGCCTTTGTGGTGGCCCTGTTTCTTGGAATTTTCGGCGTCCTGTTCGGAGCCCGTACCCTGGACGCTTCGGAACGACACGAGGGTCTGATTGCCGTTGTCGCCCTCGAATCCCTGGTTAAGCTGATTGCTTTCACCGCAGTCGGTATTTTCGTGACCTACGGTCTGTTCGACGGCTTTGGTGACATTTTCACCCGTTTCCTGGAGGAATTCCCCGAACGCGCCAGCCTGTTTCTCCTCGATACCCCCGACATCCCCTATTCCCTGTGGTTCAGTCTGCTGTACATATCCATGATGGCGTTCATGTTCCTACCGCGCCAGTTTCATATCATGGTGATCGAAAATTCCGACGAAAGCCACATCAAAAAGGCTATGTGGCGCTTCCCCGCCTACATGTTCCTGATTAATCTGTTCGTTATCCCCATCGCCCTGGGCGGCTTGATTCTCAATGGCGGGGATGTTTCCCAGGCCGATTATTTCGTCATCGAAATCCCCCATCGAGCCGGGCATATCTGGCTGTCCCTGCTGGTCTTCATCGGCGGATTTTCCGCCTCCGCCGGCATGGTCATGGTTTCCTCGGTGGCCCTGTCGACCATGATCCTGCATCACCTGATCATGCCCTTCATTCTGCTGTTTAAAATTCGTGACAAGAACATCTCGGCGATTCTCATTCACATCAAGCGCATCGGGATCCTGGTGGTGGTATTCCTGGGTTATCTGTTTTACCTGGCCATCGGCGATTCTTACACCCTGGTTCACATCGGCCTCATCTCTTTTCTGGCGGCGGCCCAATTCGCCCCGTCCCTCATCGGTGGTCTCTATTGGAAACGAGCGACCCGCAAAGGGGCCACCATCGGACTCTTGCTCGGCTTCATCATCTGGTTCTACACCCTGCTAATCCCCTCCTTTGTCCATTCGGGCTGGCTGGAAAAAGACATCCTGGAACAGGGCCTGTTCGGCCTGGAATATCTGCGCCCGCTGGAGCTGTTCGGTCTCACCGGCTTTGATGTCTGGACTCACGCCCTGTTCTGGACTCTGTTTTTCAACCTGGGCTCGTTTCTGACCTTCTCCCTGTTCGGATGCCCGGAAAAACGGGAACGGGAACAGGCCGTCAAATTCGTCGATGCCCTTAACCCGGTCTCCGAAACGCCCCAGCGCAAGCGTATCAGCAAAGCGCCCACCATTGTTGAATTTGTGGACTTGATGGCCAAATTCATTGGCGAGAAGAAGGCCCACAACGCCATTTCCCAGTATGTCGGCGATCGTGAAATCGATGAAAAAGGCAGCCTTTCCGAATACGAAATCCCCAACCTCAAACGCTTCACCGAACGGACCCTGGCCGGTTCGGTCGGGGCCGCCCCGGCCCGCATCATCATCGAAAATTATCTGGAAACCCGCGGCAGCCGCATGGAAGACGTGTTCGACATTTTCGGCACCGTCACCATCAGCCGCACCGCCAGCCGCGAACAGCTCAGCGTGCTGTACGAAGCGGCCCGCACCGCGGCCAGCGGCATCGATATTCAGAGCATTCTGGACAATATCCTGGAATTGCTGCAACAACAGTTCAAATTTGATCTGAGCGTCATTCGCATCCTGGATGAAGAGAAAATGACCCTGACGGTGCGCAATCAACGGGGGATGAGCTCCGAACATTTCGGCCAGTCGGAACGCAATCTGGACTTGCAGACCTATATCGGCACGGCCTTTCTGACCAATTCCGTCAGTGTCGTTAACGATACGGATTTTCTCGACAAGCCGTTGGCCGCCCAGGTCATTCACCGGGAGGGAATTCTTTCCTTCGCTCATGCCCCCATTACCGTAGAAGGGCAGCCCATCGGCGTTCTGTCCGCTTTCAGCAAGACCGCCAAGGGCATTTTCACCGCCGAATTCATCGAACTGTTCAAAGGCCTGGCCGGCCAGATCGGGGTGGCCTGGCGCAATGCCTGGCAAACCGAAGAACTCATCTCCGCTCGGGAACATGAACGGGAAATGCAGATCGCCAAGGAGAGC
>JARRKW010000324.1:0-3048 GCA_037387645.1 Desulfuromonadaceae bacterium | reverse complement strand
AGAGAAGTTGTTCTTTGATTTTTTCACCAGCCTGACGTATTGTGGTAATTGGTACATGACTTTTGTAATAACTGCTCCCATGTACGGTCACGATAGCAACAGATGCAGGGAAAATTAATGGCTTTTTTTGATATGACAATCTTGAATCTTTAACTGGTTTGAGGATCTCGTTGAGAGGCGCCGAGGAAGAACTAATATTAAGGTCATGGTGAGCACAGCCGGACAGAGTTGCGAAACACAACGCGAAAAGAAAGAGTAATATGGAGAAGCGATATATCATAATCTAACTCCCTAAATATTTTTTGTTAATACAAGTGTTATTGAATTTTGTTTTTTATACCCAACGTCTGCGGCAAGAGATTGGAAAACGCCGTTTTTTTACCGCACCGGGCTCTTCGTGAAGGCCATCTTCCGCAATTCGCAAAAACACCTAACCAAGACCGAGCTTTTATACCGTGGGCAGAGAACAAACTGCGGTCCCGACACTCCCGGACATTCACCAGTTCGAGCCAAGAGAGAGGTCTCAACTTTCAACTTTTGTCAAGGGTTGAGACCCGATCCCCGGGTGGGCTCCCTTCTTCCTTCTATTGCTCCGGTGAGTAAACAGTGAAATCAGGCTGCATATGCGATCTTCGGATGCTTGAAGTAGTTCTTCACATGGTGCGGCTGGTTTTGCAGCTTTCGCATAAAGGAGCGGGTTTTCCTGGTAAGCTCCTTTTCTGATCTCGCCGGCAGGACTAAAGGACTAAAACGTCCCTTACATTTCCCCATTCACTAGTTCTTGCAGCACATAGTCCTCTTCATACAGCCGCTTTCCCCGCAGTGTGGCACGACTGACAGATTTTGTTGAATAGGCCAGACCTCGATTCTTCTAAATCGACAGATGCGTGGCACAAAATCTCCACCCACGTCATGCGCAAAGATCTGAATTCGGTGAACAGCCCCCTGGATCAGCTGAAAAGCAACCGGAGACATCCCCTCGAAACGCAAAAAACCACCCAACCTTTCAACAGGTCGGATGGCTCATCCATGTCGGCGACAATGGCTCATGGTCCGTTTCCCTCATATAAATTCACAGCATAAATAACAACAGATCCTCCATTAATAAATCCAAACGCCGAGGAAGTCAAACCCTATTGTAAATCCCCAACCCCTTCGCCCAATAACCAACCCGGAACCATGGCAGCGAATGCCGGGAATATACTATTCGTTTAAAGGAAGGCATCGGAGAGCGGGTTCCGACGGGCAGTTGCCTTTTGTCGAGGCCGTTTTCCCTTCGCTCCTGTCACCCCACCTCGTTGTATTCCCGTTCCCTTCTTGCCTCCGGATCAATGCAAAGACAATTTCATATTAGGTATCAATTGAGAGCGGAATATTGCGGGGCGGACCAATCCAACTGATTAAGGATTGCAGTTTAATAAACGGCAAATTGCGCTATGCTTTGAGGCAAGCCACTGCCACCCTGATTATGAACGGAGTCTTCCCATGCCTTTGCATCGAATTGACCCGGCTGTTGATCAATTCGTGAAGCATAACCCTGTCGTGGAGACATTTGCCTCTGCCCTTGAACAGGCCGTTGCCGAGATCGTCGAACAGTGTTACGTCGATTCGAAAGCCACCGTTGAAACTCTCGGCCAGGCGGTTGCGGATCTCAGTAACAGTCTGGAAAAAAGCCGGAAAGTGCTGGCCGGATCATTCGCTCGGGTTCGCCATAAAAAAGTTGCGAGTATCGCGGAAAGGGTAGACCGACTGCAAGCGGAACTGAACGCCCAGCGCTCCTGGCTGCTGGAAACGATACGCCCTCAGTTCGAACAGCCATTGAAATCGCTGGAGCCTGCCGGGAAGCCGGTTCTGGGGGTGCTGGAACGGATTACCGAAAGCGCCCGCCAGGCGGTCGACACCCTTTCCGATGAACAGGAACCGCCGGAACCCGCCCCGGACCCTGGGGAAAAACACCTGCTGCAGCGTCTGAACAAGCAGATTATCGATATCACCGGGATGGGCAAACCGCCGCATCTCACTCTTAGGAAAAGGGCCAGCCAGGCATTGCCCACCATCGAGTCATTACAGCAGAACTCCATGGTGACCGAGCATGCCGAACTCGTCGCTCGGCTGGGAGCGAAGACCGGCGACCTCTGGACGAGTCTTCGTTTTCATTTACAGATCGCCGGGGAAGAACTGGACCTGCTGAAGGCCGAACCCTTGGCGGATAGAGTTCCGGATTTCGACACCATGCTCAGCGAAGCCGAGCAGCTTTCCCTCGGAGTCATCAATTCCGTCGCCGAACAGATCGCCGCCCAGATCCTGCCGCTGCAAAGTTTCTGGGGCGATTTTGGCGAGCGGCTGCAAGAGTACCAGGTCGGTTTCTGCCAATCCCTTTACCAGGCTGTGGTGAGCCGGGAAAGTGGAAATGCGGGTGTTTGGGACAATCTCAGCAGAAGCTTCCGGCGCCACCGTGAGGCACTGCAGCAACGGATTCTCAGCCATAAAGACCCCCATGCCCCGGCGAACTTCCTTTCCCTGGGCAAAGCAGCGCTCGCCGCTTGGCAGGAGTCCTTTCACCAGGAGCCGGGTGATCAGGAAAAACGACTGGGGCTCACCGACCTGCCGTCCAATGACGAAATCCTGAAACGAGCCGATGCTTTTCCGCTCCTCTACCGCCGACTGTTCACCCTTGGTCCGCTGAAAAATCACGAGTTTCTGGTCGCGCGTGACGAGGAATTGAAGACCCTGGACGACCTGTTCAAACGTTGGAAGGATGGCAAGCCCTGCAGCCTGGCCGTGATCGGCCCGGAAGGAAGTGGTAAAACCTCACTGGTCAATTGTTTTGCCGGCGCATACGGGGCCAGGGGCCATCTGTTGCGATTCGAAATCAGCCGGCGGCTGCGCTCCGAACAAGAGGTCGTGGATCTGTTCCATCAATGGTTCGACATCGAACAGCCGACCGATTCCCTCGACGCCCTGGTACAGCAACTGCTGGCCCGTCCCCGCGGGATGGTGCTGGTCGAAGGGGGGCACAACTTGGCGCTGCGGGTGGTTGGTGGCAGC